>NZ_JBXAFF010000015.1:0-68774 GCF_058792815.1 Microbacterium sp. MPR-TSA4 | reverse complement strand
GGCGGGGGGAGGGGGGCGGGCGCGGGCGCGGGCGTGGGGGTCGCGGAGGCCGCGTCGCGCATGTCGGCGGCGGCCGCGGCGTCGCCCGACCGGCTCTGCTGCACCGCGGCGGCCAGGTCGGTGTCGAGGTCCTCGAAGGTGTCGACGACCGCGCGCAGGTAGTCCGCGATGAACGTGAGGTTGTCCTCCAGCTTCCCGCGCGCGATGTCCCACTTGCCGCCGAAGTCGCGGACCTTGCCGGCCAGCCCGTCGTGACCCGTGTAGCCCGCCGTCTCGTCGGCGATGCGCTCGGCCGTCGAGAAGTCGCCCGCGATCCTCTCGGCGCGCGACGCGCTCGACAGGACCTCGCTCACATCGATCTTCAGATCGCTCATCTGTCCGCCTCCCTCCTGACAACCTAGGGGAGCCCTCGACGCGTCGCGATGGGGAGAACAACCCATGCCCCGGATGCCGCGGCATCCGCCCGCAGGGCGATCGGGCGCACCTACGCTGGAGGACATGACGATTCCCCTCCTGACACTCAACGACGGTCACACCATCCCCCAGCTCGGCTTCGGCGTCTTCAAGGTCGACCCGGCGCAGACCGAGAGGATCGTCTCCGACGCGCTCGAGGCGGGCTACCGCCACATCGACACGGCCGCCATCTACGGCAACGAGGAGGGCGTGGGCCGTGCCATCGCCGCGAGCGGTCTGTCGCGGGACGAGCTGTTCGTGACCACCAAGCTGTGGAACGACCGCCAGCGGGGCGACGAGCCGCTCGCCGCGATCGACGAGAGCCTCGAGAAGCTCGGCCTCGAGGCCGTCGACCTGTACCTCGTGCACTGGCCGGCGCCGGCCAACGGCGCCTACGTCAACGCGTGGGAGAAGATGGTGCAGATCCGCGACGCCGGCAAGGCGCGCAGCATCGGCGTCTCGAACCACCTGCCCGCGCACCTGTCCGAGATCATCGCGGCGACGGGCGTCACCCCCGCCGTCGACCAGATCGAGCTGCACCCGGCCTACCAGCAGCGCGACGTCACGTCGTTCGCGAAGGAGCACGGCATCCTCATCGAGGCGTGGGGCCCGCTCGGTCAGGGCAAGTACCCGCTGTTCGACGAGGAGCCCGTCGCCGCCGCGGCCGCGGCCCACGGCAAGACGCCCGCCCAGGTCGTGCTGCGCTGGCACATCGAGCAGGGCCACATCATCTTCCCGAAGTCGAACAACCCCGAGCGCATCCGCGAGAACCTCGACCTGTTCGACTTCGCGCTGACCGCGGACGAGGCGGCGGCCATCACGGCGCTCGAGCGCGGCGGTCGCGTCTCGGCCCACCCGGACGAGGTCAACTGACGCCCGGCTCCACCGGGGCGGCATCCCGTCGCCCCGGTGGAGCTCGCGCGCGGGGTCAGACCCAGCCCTGCATCCAGTTGTGCAGCCGGTAGAAGTCGTACGGCACCTGCATCGCCGACCAGAGCGGATACCAAAACGCCGACAGGACGACGGCGACGACGAGGAACACGATCACCACGCGCTGTCCGGCCGTGCGGCGCGCGGGTTCGGCATGGGCCGCACCGGCGATCTCGCGGAGCGCGAACGCGAGCGCCAGCAGCAGGAACGGCCAGATCGCGATCGTGTAGAACTGGAACACGGTCCGCTCGGGGTACAGCAGCCACGGCACCCACGTGGCCGCGATGCCCACGAGTACGACCGCGTGGCGCCAGTTGCGATCGACCGCGAAACGGTAGACGAGGTAGAGGGCCGCGATCACCGAGGCGTACCACAGCAGCGGATTGGGCATGCTGTAGAGGATCTGCAGACAGCCGTTGTCGCCGGTGCACCCGTTCTGCCCGTCGGCGCTGGAGAAGGCGTACATCGAGGTGGGCCGCCACAGGAACGGCCACGCCCAGGCGGCGCTGGAGTAGCTGTGGGGAGATGTCATCCCGACCATCGATCCGTAGATCGTCTGGTGATAGGTCCACAGGCTCTGGATGGGCAGCGGCACCCAGGAGAACAGTCCCGTGGCGGGGCTGATCTCGGCGGCGTTGCGGTCGTAACCGCCGTCGCTGAGCAGCCATCCGCTCCACGAGCCCAGGTAGACGACGGCGGCGGCGGGCACCAGCAGCACGAACGAGACGAGCCCCTGCCGCACGGCATCCATCGGCCAGAAGGTCACCCCGAGCCGGCGGCGTTCGAGGGCGTCGGTGACGACGAGGTAGATCCCGATCCCGGCGAGCACCCACACGCCCGACCATTTGACGGCCGTCGCCGCTCCCGCCGCGGCGCCGGCCGCGATGATCCACGGGCGGTTCCACAGCACGGCGCCCCACGCCGGCGGGGCGTCGCCTGCCCGGAGCGCGACCGTCGCGGCGGCGAGGCGATCGAGATGGCGGCGGCGGTCGAGGAGCGCGAACCAGAAGGCGAGGAGCACGAAGAACGCGAGGAACACGTCGAGCAGGGCCACCCGGCTCATCACGATCCCCAGACCGTCGATCGCCAGCAGGAACGACGTCACGGTCGCGAACACGGTCGAGCCGGTGAGGGTCTTGGCGACCAGGAACAGCAGCAGCACCAACGCCGTGCCGAACAGAGCGGTCATGAACCGCCACCCGAACGAGCTGTCCGGGCCGAACAGCCACATCCCGATGCCGATGAGGTACTTGCCCAGCGGCGGGTGCACGACGAAGCTCGGATCCGTCGTGAAGATGCCGGTCTCGCCCGCCGCGAAGCGTGCGTCGGCGCCGTCCGGCCAGGTCGCGGCGTAGCCCAGGTTCCACTGGCTCCACGCGTCTTTCACGTAGTACGTCTCGTCGAAGACGAGGGCGTGCGGATGCCCCAGGTTCCCGAAGCGCAGGATGCCGGCGAGCAGCGTGACCAGCAGCGGCGCCAGCCAGGCGTACAGCCGCTGGAGGCGGGGCTCGGCGGCGACGCGCTCGCGCCAGCGGTCGTAGGCGGACGTGCGCGCGGGCGGCAGCAGCGGCGGAAGCGACTCGGCGGTGGTCGACACGGCCACAAGCCTAAGCTGAAGCGGTGATCATCCTCGGCGCGACTCCCATCGGCAATCTGGGCGACGCCTCGCCGCGGCTGGTCGCGGCCCTGGAGCAGGCGACGGTGATCGCGGCGGAGGACACCCGCACGACGGTGCGGCTGCTGCAGGCGCTCGGCATCGCCAATCGGCCCCGCCTCGTGGCGCTCCACGACCACAACGAGAAGCAGCGCGCGGCCGAGCTCGTCGCCCGTGCCCGCGACGAAGACCTGCTCGTCCTCAGCGACGCCGGCATGCCCACCGTCAGCGACCCCGGATTCGGCCTGGTCGCGGAGGCGGTCGCGCAAGGCGTGACCGTGACCGCACTGCCCGGTCCGAGCGCGGTGGTGACCGCGCTCGCCGTGGCAGGGCTGCCGACCGACCGGTTCACCTTCGAGGGTTTCCTTCCGCGCAAGGCGGGGGAGCGGGCGCGTGCACTGGGTCTGCTCGCCGCGGAGCCGCGCACGATGGTCTTCTTCGAGGCGCCCTCGCGGGTCGCGGAGACGCTGGAGGCCATGGCCGCCGCGTTCGGCGCCGACCGCCCCGCGGCGCTGTGCCGTGAGCTCACGAAGCTCCACGAGGAGGTCGTGCGCGACGGCGTCGGGGCGCTGGCGGCGTGGGCGTCCGGCGGCGTCCGCGGCGAGATCGTCCTCGTGGTGGGCGGCGCGCCCGCCCGGGAAGTGTCCGCCGCGGACGCCGTCGCACACGTGCAGGCGCTCGTGGCCGACGGTGTGCGGCTGAAGGATGCGGCGGCCGAGGTCGCGGCCGCGACGGGGCTGTCGAGCCGCGACCTCTACCAGGCGGTGCTCGCCGCCCGATGACCGGGGGATCCGGTCAGAGCTCCGGTCCGCCGAGCTGGGCGAACGCCTCCGGCGTGGATTCGGCGGACGTCGCGCGGGCGGCGGGCGCGTCGACGCCGGGAAGCGCCCACGCGGCGAACGACGCGCCCGTGCCGCGCAGCCGCACCGCGCCGCTCGGGTCGGCGTCGAGGCGGACCGCGCCGTACAGCGGCCGTGCCGCGTCGGCGCCGATGAGCGCGCCGCTGGGCAGGATCACGTCGAGGTCGGTGGAGGCGGCGACCACGAGCACCGCCTCTTCGGCGCTCTCGCGCACGAAGGCGACGGAGCCGGCGTCGGCGTGCAGCCAGCGCAGGCCGCCGGTCGAGAGTGCGCGGTGGCCTCGGCGCAGCCCGATGAGCTCGCGGTAGAGCGCGATGCGGGCGGCGATCGCGGGCTCGTCGGCCCGGTCCCAGGGGATCGGCGTCCGGCTCATCTCGCCGTCGACCGCCTCGAGGCCGAACTCGTCGCCCGCGTAGACGACCGGGATGCCGGGGAGGGTCATCGACAGCCCCACCGCCGGCACGATCGACTCCTCCGTCGCGTACGTCGCGAAACGGGCCGTGTCGTGGGTGTCGAGTGCGTTCATGGTGCCCAGCTGCACGCGCCACGGGATCTGGCTCGTGAAGCGCTGCAGCTGTCGGACGAACTGCTCCGCGGTGTAGTGCGGCATCCCCGTCGGCAGACCGAAGAACCACATCTCGTCGGTGACGCGCCCGTCGAACCCGCGGTGCGGGAGGGAGCGCGGTTCGGCCAGCCAGGCCCAGACGCCCCGGGTGAACGCCGGATACGTCATCCCGCCGTGCCAGGCGTCGCCCTGCAGGTCGCTCGCCGCGTCGTTGGTGGACTCCGCGAGCAGCAGGGTGTCGTGCGCCACCTCGACCATGGTGCGTCGCAGTGTCTGGCGTACCTGCGCGTTGCGGTCCTCGGCGCCGAGACGGCCCGTCATGTTGGCGACGTCGATGCGCCACCCGTCGATGCCGTAGGGGGCCGTCAGCCAGCGGGCGACGACCGACTCGGGGCCCTCGATGAAGCGGCGGCGCAGCTCCGCCGAGCTCCAGTCGAACTTGGGCAGCGTCGCGGCATCCAGCCAGGTCTCGTAAACGGTGTGGGCCTCGTCGCGGAAGTAGTAGAACGCGGCTTCGGGGGCCTCCGGAGACCCGTAGGCGGCGCGGAACCACTCGTGCGCCACTCCGGAGTGGTTGGTCGTCAGGTCGCCGATCACGCGGATGCCGCGGCCGTGCGCCGCCGTGATGAGCCGGCGATACGCGTCGTCGCCGCCGAGCAGCGGATCGATGAGGTCGAAACGGGACGCGTCGTAGCGGTGGTTGGACTCGGCCGGGAAGACGGGCGTGTGGTAGAGCGCCGTGACGCCGAGGTCGACGAGGTGGTCGAGCTTCTCGACGGCACCGTCCAGGTCGCCGCCGTAGAGCTGGCGGCTGCGACCGGGGTGGGTCGGATCCAGCGGTTCGTCCCACGCCGCCGGCAGCGCCCACGGCGGGGCGGGGCGATCGTCCGCCGCGGCGGAGCGCGCGAAGCGGTCCGGGAAGATCTGGTACAGCACGGTGTCGGTCATCCAGGTGGGCGGCGGGTTCCCGGCGACCAGGGCGAAGTCCTGCGCATCGAGGGCGTCGATGTCGGACAGTCCTGCCTGGCTGAGCACCTCGACCCGGCCGTCCGCCGCGACGAGGTGGAAGCGGTAGCCGTGGCGGGGGTTGGCGACCACGATGCGCGCCGACCACCACTCCCATCCCTCGGCGGTGCCGTCGTGCACGGCCTCGACCCAGGCCGGCTCGTGGTCCGGGTTGCTGCGCACGACGACGCGGACGACCGGTCCGTAGTGCGCGGGGACGCGCAGGCGGACGGTGACCTCGTCGCCCAGCGCGGGGTCGGCGTGCGAGACGTGCAACGGCGAGCCGTCGTGGTGCGGGCGTGCGGGATCGATCATGAGAACCTCCGGAAGGATGCCGACGCGCACGTCGGCGATGGATGCGACGTGGTTGCACGGAGGTCCGTGACAGAGCCCTCTGATTGTGTACTGGTGGCGTGTGGTCTGCTGGCGCCGCCGAGCGGCGGAGCCCTACTTCACCGAGCCGGCCGTGAGGCCGCCGACGATGAAGCGCTGCAGCGACAGGAAGAGCGCCATCGGCAGGATGGCGGCGAGCACGGCCCCGGCGGCGAAGACGCTCCAGTTGCGCGCGGTCTCCTGCGACACGAACTGATACAGCCCCACGGCCAGCGTCTGCTTGTCGGGATCGACGAGGATGACCGAGGCGATCAGGAAGTCGTTCATCGTGCCGATGAACGAGAGCAGCCCGATCACGGCGAGCACCGGCGCCACCAGGCGCAGGATGATCGTGAAGAAGATGCGGGCGTGCCCCGCCCCGTCGATCTTCGCGGCCTCGTCGATCGAGGCCGGGACGGTGTTGAAGAACCCGTACATGAGGAACGTGTTCACCCCGAGCGCCCCGCCCAGGTAGACCATGATCAGTCCGATCTGGGAGTTGAGTCCCAGTGCCGGGAAGATGTCGCCGATCGCGCTCATCAGCAGGAAGATCGCGACGACGGCGAGCAGCTGCGGGAACATCTGTACCAGCAGCAGCGTGAGCAGTCCGAACCGGCGCCCCGAGAACCGCAGACGCGAGAACGCATACGCGGCGAGCGCGCACAGCACGACCGTGAAGAACGAGGTCGTGAGCCCGATGAACACGGAGTTCACGAACCAGTTGCCGTAGGGCCGCAGCGGATCCTGGAAGAGGGCGATGTAGCTGCCGATGTCGACCTTGGCGAACAGGCTGTTGGCCGTCAGCAGCGTTCCGCCGGGGTTCAGCGACGCCGACAGCACGTAGACGAGCGGGAACGCCGCGAACACGAGCATGACGATGCCGACGAGGTGGCGCCAGCCGGTCTCGCGGAACCAGCGGCCGAAGGGGCGCCGCGGGTGCGTCGCGGCCGTCGCGGCGGGTGCCGCCGGTGCTTCGGCGGTGCGGGGGAGGGTGTCCGGGACGGTCATGTCAGTTCAGCTCCTCGAGAACCTTGGTCTGGCGGAAGCTGAGGTAGGAGATGACCGCCACCAGCACGAAGATGATGATCGAGAACGCGCTGGCCAGTCCGTAGTCGCGCTCCGCGCCGACGAAGGCCACCTTGTAGACCATCGAGATGAGGATGTCGCTCGCGCCCACGTTGATGGTGGCGTCCGCGAACCGCGGCCCGCCGCCGGTCAGCATGTAGATCAGGTTGAAGTTGTTGAAATTGAAGGCGAACGACGAGATCAACAGCGGCGCGACCGACACCAGCAGCAGCGGGAACTTGATGTGGCGGAAGATCTGCCACACACCCGCGCCGTCGACGCGGCCGGCCTCCTGGATGTCGTCGGGGATGGCCTGGATCGCCCCCGTGGTGACGAGGAACATGTAGGGGAAGCCGAGCCAGAGGTTCACGACCAGGATGGAGATCTTGGACAGCAGAGGGTCCTGCAGCCACGGGATCGACGCCCCGCCCAGGAGCGTCTGGTTGATGAAGCCGAAGTCCTGGTTGAACATGCCCTGCCAGACCAGGGCGGACAGGAAGGCGGGGAAGGCGTAGGGCAGGATCATGATGACCCGGTAGTACTTCTTGCTCTTCATCCGCGGATCGTTGAACACGATCGCCAGGAACAGGCCGAGGGCGAACGTGGTCGCCACCGACAGGATCGCGAACACGAACGTCCAGACGAGCACCGCGAGGAACGGGCCCCGGATGGACTCGGTCGTGAACGCCCGTACGAAGTTGTCGCCGCCGACCCAGACCTGCCAGCCGGTGGCGAGGGTCTGCCCATCGGCGGACGCGAACGAGCCGTTGCCGTTGTCGGTGTAGACGACACCGGTGTCGGTGTTCGTCATCGTGTCGGCATCCGCGTCCCACACGAGCGTCGAGACGTACTGGTAGGCCGTCGAGCCGTCGCGGGTCTGCAGCGTGCCGTCGTTCGGATCGTCCGAGAAGGGCACGGCCATCGCGGACACGGCCTGCTGGTCGGCGACGAGACGGGCGAAGTCCAGCGTCGTGTAGCCGGGCAGCGAGACGGCGCGGTCGCCCGAGAACTCGGCATCCGGCGCCGCGGCGAGAGGCCGGTCGGCGCCGCCGATCTCGGCCTGTCCGTCCGGCGTGGTGACCAGGAAGAAGAGGGCGCCGTCCTTCTCGAGCACCGACACGGGGTAGGCGGCGGAGTCCTCGACGCGCTGCTGGTTCTGGATGAGGAGCGCGTTGACCGCATCGTCCTTGCTGGACACGTGGCCCGAGCCGTAGTTGGTGAAGGCGATGTAGATGCAGTACAGGACGACGAAGATCTGGAAGACGAAGAGGAAGACGAGCCCGGGGGTCAGGTACTTCGCGGGAAGCAGGCCCGGCTTCAGGTACACGACGTTGATCGCGAGGATGCCGAGGGCGACGACGGCGGCGACGAGGAGGCTGTCCTTGGTCAGCAGCACCAGGATCGCGTAGACCGCCATCGCGTCGATGATGCCGAGGCAGACGATCTTGACCAGCCACACCTTCCAGCCGGCGCCGGCGGCTTCCGCCCAGGCCTCGGCGCGTCTGCGGCGCCGAGCGGCGGCGCGGTCTTCGGGCGCACGCGTCGGGGGCGGCGCGGCGATGGTGGGGCCAGTCATCTTCGACTCCTGTCGGAAAGGGTGGGGGAGCGGTGGGGGGGGGGGGGGCGGCCGCCCCTCCTCGCGGGATCAGCCGAGCTTGCTCGTGATCGAGTCGGCCATCGTGGTCCACTCCGCGGTCGGGTCGGAGACGCCCTTGATGAGGGCGGCCTCCGTCTTGCCCCAGTCGTCCCAGACCGAGCCCATCTGCGGGATCGAGGGCATCGGCACGGCGTTCGCGCCGACCTTCGCGAAGCCCTCGACGATCGGGTCGGACTGCGCGGCCTCGAAGGCGGCGGTCAGTGCCGGCGGACGTCCGCCAGCCTGGAAGAGCGCCGTCTGGACATCGGCGGTGGCGATGTAGTTGACCAGGAACTCGTTGGCGATGAGGGCGTTGCTGCTCTTGGCGCTGAGGAAGAACGTCTGCACGCCGGCGAACGGCTGGGCGTCGCCGCCGCCCGCGGTGGGGATGGCGTCGACGGCGACGTCGATGCCGGCCTTCTGGGCATCCGCGACGTTCCACGGGCCGGTCAGGAAGTACGGCGACTTGCCGGCGTTGAAGGCCTCCTTGGCGAGGTCGCCGGAGAGGTTCAGGTTCAGCACCTTGGTGCCGGTGTCGCCCTGCGCGGCGAGCCAGGCGGCGAACTTCTGTCCGCCCTCGTCGCCGATGGTGAGCTTGCCGGCGTCGTAGGAGCCGTCGGCGTTGCGGGCGAACACCGAGGTGCCGAACGACGTCTGGAACGGGTAGAGGTGGTACGGGTCGGATGCCTGCGGGTCGAGTCCGACGACGAACGGGTACTCCGTGCCGGCGGCGCGGCCCTTGGCGATCATCTCGTCGTAGGTGGCCGGGGTCGAGTCGGCCAGCGCGGTGTTGCGCAGCACCGCGATGTTCTCGATCGCGTAGGGCAGTCCGTAGGTCTTGCCTTCGTAGGTGACGGCTTCGACGGCGACCTTCTCGAAGTCGGCGGCCTTGTCGCCGAGCTCGACCGGGGCGACGATGCCGTCCTTGACGAACGCGCCGATCCAGTCGTGGCCGCCGATGGTGATGTCCGGGCCCTTCCCGGTCGGAACCTGCGCGGTGAACTCGTCGCGGATCTTGCCGTAGTCCTTGACGACGAGGTTGACCTTCACGCCCTTGTCCTGCTCGAACTTCTTCGCGACGTCCTCCAGTGCGCGTGCGCGGTCGGCGTCGACCCAGACGGTCAGCTGGCCGCTGGTCGCGGCCCCCGCGTCTGCGCTGCCGGTGGGCTGTGCACTCGAGCCGCCGGAGCAGCCGGCCAGTGCCAGGATGCCCGACGCGACGAGCAGTCCGAGGGCGACGGCGCCCTTCTTCTTCACCTTCATCGGTGTGCCTCTCTCTGGGATCACAGGGGGAGAGGGGCCGTAGCTCGGCTGCTCCGCCGCCCTGGGGTGATGTCGCACCGGGTGCGAACGCCCTCAATTGTGCGGTCGGAAATCGAAAGATAACGGCTTCGTTATCGAACTGTGACCGGTTACAGTCTCCCGACTGTGATCGGTTACAGTGAGGGGTGCTCTTCGAGCGGGAATCGTTGTAGACACCGGTAGAGTCGGCTCTCGTGACACCGAGCGACGTGCCGAGGAAGCCGACCATCCGCGACGTGGCCGCGGCGGCCGGCGTCTCGTACGGAACGGTGTCGCGTGTGCTCAACGGCGGACACTGGGTGTCGCCCGAGGCTCGGGCCGCCGTCGACGCCGCGATCGTCTCCACGGGCTACACCACCAACCAGGCGGCGCGGAGCCTTGCGACCGGGAAGACCGGCTCCCTCGCCTTCCTGCTGACCGAGTCGCAGCACGTCCTCCTGTCCGACCCGAACATGGCGCTGCTGCTGCGCGGCGCGACCGACGCGGTCTCCGAGCGGGGGATGACGCTCGTGCTCCTCATCGCCGACACCGAGCGCGAGCAGGCCAACGCCGAACGCTACGTCCGCGCCGGTCACGTCGACGGCGTGCTGCTCGTCTCCTCGCACGACTCCGACGATCTGCTCGGCTCGCTCGTGAACGCCGGCGTGCCGACGGTGTGCTCCGGCATCCCCCTGTGGGAAGGTCTCGCCGTGCCGCACGTCGCGATCGACGAGGTGGGCTCGGCGCGCACGATGACGCGGCACCTCATGGATGCCGGACACCGCCGCATCGCCCTGATCACCGGGCCGCTGGACACCCCCAGCGGACGCTTCCGCCTCGACGGCTTCCGCGAGGAGCTCGGTGAGCGCTTCGACGAGGACCTCGTCGAGGTCGTGGCGTTCACGCGCGACGCCGGCGCCGCGGCGATGTCCCGCCTCCTGGAGCGTGCCCCCGACGTGGATGCCGTGTTCGCGGCGAGCGACCTGCTCGCCGTCGGCGCGGCGCAGACGCTCGCCGCGCAGGGGCGTCGCATCCCGCAGGACATCGCGCTCGCCGGCTTCGACGACTCGGGTCTCGCCGAGGCGCACACGCCGCCTCTGACCACGATCCGCCAGCCCTGGGCGCAGATCAGCGCGACCATGGTCGAGATGGTCATGGACGCCATCGCCGGCCGCCAGCGCGACGCCGTCGTCCTTCCCACGACGCTGATCGTCCGCGAGAGCGCCTGACGGCGCGTAAGGGCTCCGCGGCGTCGTCACACGGGGGAGGCGACAGTCGCCCCGAACTAGAATCGACGGGTGACATCTGGTCAGTCCTTCTACATCACGACGCCGATCTACTACCCGAGCGATCTGCCGCACATCGGCCACGGGTACACGACGGTCGCCGTCGACACCCTCGCGCGCTGGCATCGCCAGGCGGGAGACGACACCTGGATGCTCACCGGCACCGATGAGCACGGGCAGAAGATGCTCCGCGCGGCGGCCGCGAACGGCGTGACGCCGCAGGAGTGGGTCGACAAGCTCGTCACCGAGTCGTGGTTCCCGCTGCTGAAGACGCTCGACGTCGCCAACGACGACTTCATCCGCACGACGCAGCCGCGCCACGAGGAGCGCGTGCAGCAGTTCGTGAAGGCGCTCTACGACCGCGGCTACATCTACGCGGGCGAGTACGAGGCGCTGTACTGCGTCGGCTGCGAGGAGTTCAAGCCCGAGGCGGAGATCGTCGACGGCACCGGGGCGTTCGAGGGCCTCAAGGTCTGCGCGATCCACTCCAAGCCGTTGGAGCTGCTGCAGGAGAAGAACTACTTCTTCAAGCTGAGCGAGTTCCAGGACCGCCTGCTGGAGCTCTACAAGACCGAGCCCGACTTCGTGCGGCCCGAGTCGGCGCGCAACGAGGTGGTCTCGTTCGTGCGGTCCGGGCTGAAGGACCTGTCGATCTCCCGCTCGGCGTTCGACTGGGGCATCACCGTGCCGTGGGACCCGTCACACGTCATCTACGTGTGGGTCGACGCGCTGCTCAACTACGCGACCGCGGTCGGGTACGGCACCGATCCCGACCAGTTCGCGCGGCGCTGGCCGGCCTACCACGTGGTCGGCAAGGACATCCTCCGCTTCCACGCCGTCATCTGGCCCGCCATGCTGATGGCGGCCGGGCTCGACGTGCCCCGCGGAGTGTTCGCCCACGGGTGGCTGCTCGTCGGCGGTGAGAAGATGTCGAAGTCCAAGCTGACCGGCATCGCCCCGACCGAGATCACCGACGTGTTCGGTTCGGATGCGTACCGGTTCTACTTCCTCTCGGCGATCGCGTTCGGCCAGGACGGCTCGTTCTCGTGGGAGGACCTGTCGGCGCGCTACCAGGCCGAGCTCGCGAACGGTTTCGGCAACCTCGCCTCGCGCACGACCGCGATGATCGAGAAGTACTTCGAGGGCATCGTGCCGCCGCCGGCCGCGTACACGGAGGGCGACCTCGGCATCCAGAAGATCGTGGCGGATGCCGCGTCGGCCGCCGATGCGGCCATGGAGCGGTTCCGTCCCGACGAGGCCATCGCCGCGATCTGGACGATCGTGGATGCGCTGAACGGCTACATCACCGAGAACGCGCCGTGGGCGCTGGCGAAGGACGACGCCCAGCGCGCGCGCCTCGCAACGGTGCTGTACACGGCGGCGGAGGGTCTGCGCGCCCTCGCGGTGCTGCTCAGCCCGGTGATGCCGGTGGCGACGCAGAAGCTGTGGGTGGCGCTCGGGCATGCGGGGCGTCTCCAGGACCAGCCGCTGCGTGAGGCCGGGAGTTGGGGCGTGCTCGTCCCCGGTACGAGCGTGAACGGGCTCGAGCCGCTGTTCCCGCGCATCGACCAGTAGGAATTCCCGCCCGTCCCGCCCGTCTGTGTCCCACTTGCGGCGCGGCATGTCCCCAAAGATGCTCCCTGGGGGTGCGCTATTCGACAGAGAGTGGGACACGGAGGCGCGGCGGGGCCAGTGCGCCGGAACGAAGAAGAGAGGGGATGCCGGTGAGCGACGCCGTTGATCCGTCGACGTACGTCCGCGTGCGTGAGAAGAGCGCGCGCGACGTCTCGTACCCGCCGGCGCCGGAGCCCCTGCCCGTGCCGGTGTACGACAACCACACGCACCTGGAGATCGAGGACGGCGAGGGGCTGCCGCTCGACGAGCAGCTGCGTCGCGCGGTCGAGGTGAACGTGATCGGGGCCGTGCAGGCCGGCGGCGACATCGAGTCGAGCCGGTGGTCGGCGTGGGCCGCGGCATCCCACCCCCGCGTGCTGGCGGCGGTGGCGATCCATCCCAACGAGGCACCCGCGTATGCCGAGCGAGGCATGCTCGCCGAGGCGATCGCGGTGATCGACGAGCTCGCCGCGCAGCCGCGCGTGCGCGCGATCGGCGAGACGGGGCTGGACTTCTTCCGCACCGAGGAGACGGGACGTCCCGCGCAGTTCGAGAGCTTCGAGGCGCACATCGCGCTGGCGAAGAAGCACGCCATCGCGATGCAGATCCACGACCGCGACGCGCACGAGGCCGTGCTGGAGACGCTGGAGCGGGTCGGTGCCCCCGAGCGGACGGTGTTCCACTGCTTCTCCGGCGACGCCGACATGGCGCGCATCGCCGCCGACCGCGGCTACTGGCTGAGCTTCGCGGGCAACATCACCTTCAAGAACGCGCAGAACCTGCGCGACGCGCTGGCGGTGACGCCGCGCGAGCGGATCCTCGTCGAGACCGACGCGCCGTTCCTCACGCCCACGCCGCTGCGCGGTCGGCCGAACGCGCCGTACCTGATCCCGGTGACGGTGCGCTTCATGGCCGAGGAGCTCGGGATGCCGCTCGACGAGCTGTGCGCGCAGTTGGCGGCCAACACGCTCGAGGTCTACGGCGCGTTCGAGGACTGAGCGGCGCCGATCGGCCCACTCGCTCTCCTCGCCCCCCGGCATCGCCCGCCGTCCGGCACACTGGGGATATGGAGTTCGGCGGGGTCCTCCCGGAAGACGCGCCCGATCCGAGAGTCGCCTCGGACGCGCGGCTGCGCGCCGTCGCGTTCCCGGTCTTCCAGTTGCGCCCGCAACCGGGCATCACACGTCTGCCGATCACGGGCTTCACGGAGAGTTCGGGGTGGGCAGGTCACGAAGAGCTGACGGTGGAGTTCTCCTACACACTGTGGCGGTACCCCGAGGACCGGTCCGATCCGAGGAATGAGATCGAACTCGACGAGCAGACACGGCGTTCCATCGAGGAGGAACCGCCGTGGGGGCGACCAGCCTGGCTCGTCGAACAGGCCCAGTTCCTCCGATACCCGATGCTGTGGAGCGCCGTCCGCACGGCGTGGCAGGCATCGCCCGACCCGGAGAGGCATGCGCTCGCCCCGCTGCTCGTCGACCACACAAATGACGTGCTGCGTAACGTCTACCGCGAGGAGCTGGGGCTGCCGGCGATTCCCACAGGTTTCCCGGATGACGGCGGCTGGCGCGCGACGCCGACGTCGGTGGCCCCGGCCTCGCTCACCGTCGACGGCCGCGACCGCTCCGGCCTGCACATCGACACCGACCCGTTCGTCTACGCTTTCGGGTTCCGTGCAGACGACAGTGTCGTCTGCACGATCGTGCTGCCGCGGGACAGTCTGCCGTTTCTCCACCTGGGGATCACGACCCTCCCACGATGAGACGCGCACGCGCGGACGTTCGTGCCTCGTCACCGGGGCTCGTCGGCACCGCTGTCCGTCTCTGCCAACACCGGCTTCGCCGCGGCGATCGATGAGATCGAGCGCCAGACGAGGAGGAGCGTCAACGCCGATCCGCCGAACGCGAACCACCAGGGCGCTGTGAGGCCCCAGGTCTGAGCGATCACGCCGCCGAGCGCCTGACCGATCACGAGCCCGGCGAAGACGCCGACCATGTTCACCGACGCGATGCGGCCCTGCAGCGCCAACGGCACGAGGCGCTGGCGGACGGTGGTCGAGATCGTGGCCCACACGAACGCGTACACGCCGAAGCCGAACATGATCACGAACGCGATCGCCGGCACCGTCGTCAGCGCGAAGGCGAGATGCATGACCACTTCGAGCGTCAGACACACCCGCATGAGCGTCGCGAACGAGACGCGCCTCTCCAGCGCGCCGAAGATCCCGATCCCGACGAGCCCACCCAGCGCGGATGCCGTCGTCAGCGCTCCGTAGCCGACCGGCCCCATGCCGAGGTGGTCGGTGGCGTACAGGACGAGGATGCCCCAGGGGGCGGCCCAGGTGATGTTGAAGACCAGGATGATCATCACGAGCGTGCGCACCGGCGGGTTCGCGCGCAGCCAGCGAAGGCCCTCGCGGATCGGCTGAGCGGGCCGCTCGGCATCAGTCTTTTCGCGCTCGGGGATCGGCGTACGGGCGATCCGTGCGATGAGCACGATGGCCAGTGTCACGCAGACGATCTGGGTGACGAACGGCCAGAACGATCCCATCGCGAACAGGAAGGCGCCGAGCGGCGGACCGGCGAGCTGGTTCGCGACCAGGTAGCCGGCCTGCAGCCGGGCGTTGCCGAGACCGAGATCCGCGGGGCGGACGAGCATCGGCAGCAGCGTGCTGCCGGCCGTGTCGGCGAACACCTCCGCCGTGCCGTACAGGAACGCGGCCACCAGCACGATCCACACGCTGACGGCGCCGGTCACGAGGAAGGCGACGAGGCCCGCGACGACGAGCGCGCGCAGGGCGTTCGCGACGATCACCATGCGGCGGCGGTCGTGATGGTCGGCGACGGAGCCCGCGAACAGTCCGAACAGCAGCCACGGCAGATACTGCATCATCGCCCCGGCGGCGACGAGGATCGGCGAGCTCGTCAGCGAGGCGATGAGCAACGGGGATGCCGACAGTGCGATGCCGTCGCCGAGGTTGCTCGTCCACGACGAGGCCAGCAGCCAGCGGAAGTCGCGGCCGAGGCGGCGCGGCGCGACGATCTCGCCGAGGGGGCGGCGGGTTCCGAGCGTGGGCATCCTGACATCGTAGGTGCGGCCGCCGACGTGCCGAACTCCTCCAGAATCATGACCGCCGCGCGGCGGACGCCGCGAAACCGGGGCTCCGCGGCCGCGGGCCGGCGTCGTTGGAGGAGTTCGGGACGAGTCGGCGGGCGGCAGGCCGCGCCGGCCGTCGGGCTCAGCGGGTGGTCGAGCCGCGGACGAGCTCGTAGGGCAGCTCGATCGAGCGCGGCGCCTCGCCGGCGTCGAGCGCGGCGAACATGACCTCGGGGGCCTTCTCGGGGTGCAGGCACAGGTGGGTGACGCCCAGTCGGGTGTTCATCTCGCAGTCGATCGTGCACAGGACGAGCAGTTGCACGTCGCGCGGCATGACCGTGTCGATCTCCTCCAGGTGCAGGTAGATCTCCGGCCCCTCCTCGCAGTACGCGAAGACGGCGTCGACGTCGGCATCCAGGAGCTCGTGCAGCGCGGGCACGAGGCGTCGGCGCCCGGCATCCACCCGGGCCACCAACGGTGTGCGCCCGTTGAGGGCGCTCCAGGCCAGGTAGGCGCTCTCGCCGAGCTGGTCGCGCGGGACCTCGCTCTCGTCCACGAGGAACCCGATGCGCTGCGCTCCGGCGTCGGCCAGATGCGCGAGGCCCGCGCGCACGGCCGCGGCGTAGCCGGTGCGGATCGTCAGCACTCCGCCGGGGACGGTGAGGTCGTTCGCGGCGACGGGGATGCCGGCGGCAACGGCGTCGCGCAGGATCGTGCGGTCATCGGCGGGGTCGGGGAAGTAGAGCGCGTCGATCTGCGCGCCCGACAGGAGGTCGGGGCGGCTGTCGGGCAGCACCGTCACGGTGAAGCCCCGCGTCGCCCCCGCCTCGACGAGCGCGTCGAGCTGGCGTGCGCGCTGCAGCGCCCGGCGCCCGTCCTGCAGCGAGTTGGCGGCCATGACGAAGCCGATCGACATCGTGCGGCCGCTGCGCAGCGCACTCGCGTGCTTGTTGGGCGCGTAGCCCAGTTCGGCCGCGACGGCCTTGATGCGCTCCCGCGTCTCCGCGCTGAGGTTGCCGCGGCCGTTGAGCGCCTGGCTGATCGCCGCCGTCGACACCCCCGCCCGCGCGGCGACGTCGCGGAGCGTGACGCGTGTCATCCGCGTCCGCCGTCGCCGTCGCCGTGGTCGCGCGCGTCGCCGGCATCCGTGCGGGTGCGGGGATCGCCGGCGGCGGGGAAGACGGTGTCCACCGCGTGGGTCCAGGCCGTTCCGGAGCCCGCGGCGGCCAGCGTGTGCCCCTGGGAGATCAGCCCGTGCAGCAGCGCGCCGGAGAAGTGCCGCAGGGCGGCCTCGGTCTCCGCGCTCCCGCCGCGGGTGCGCGCCCGCTCGAGCTCGCGGTCGAGCACCGCTTGAACGTGGGTGCGCATGTGGACCACCGCCGGTGCCACCTCGTGCACGCGCCGCGCCATCGCGTGACGCTGCGCCGCGGTCTGCACGATCAGGCGGGCCTCGCCGATGGTGGCGAACTCGTCGATCGGTGCGTGCACGCGGATGGTGTCGAGGTCGAGCAGCTCGATCTCCGGAAGCGATCGGAGCCCCGGATCGACGTTGCGCGGCATCCCGAGATCGATGATCAGCTGCGGCGTGGCCAGTCCGGCGCGCGCGGCGCCGTGGTTCTCCACGTCGAGGGCGTAGGTGTCGGTCGTGGTCGTGCAGGTGACGATGACGTCGGCGCGGGCGGCCTCGGCGGCGAAGTCCTCGGCCGACACCGCCGTCAGGTGCTCCCGTTTCGCGAAGCGGTCGCGTCCGGAGCGCGAGTGCACGCGGATGTCGACGGCGCCGACGTCGCGCAGGGCCGCGAGGGATGCCGCGGCGTAGCGCCCCGTGCCGATCAGGAGCACGCGGGCCTGTTCCCAGGAGCCGAGGCGGGAGCCGGCGAGCTCGACGGCCAGCCGCACGAGCGATCGGCCCGACTCGCCGAGCCTGGTCGAGTTCTTGACGGCGCGCGAGGTCTCCGTCGCGCGCTGGAAGAGATGCTCGAGGGGTGCGGTCGTGACCCCCTCCCGCCGGGCGGCGTCGAGGGCGCGGCGCACCTGTCCGGCGATCTCGTCCTCGCCGACGGCGACCGAGTCCAGGCCCGACGCCACCGAGAAGAGATGCTGCGCGACGTGGTTGCCGTGCGCGAAGTCGACCGTCTCGCGCACGTCGCGGAAGGGGAGCGCCGACAGCTCGGCGAGGCGTTCCATCGCGGCATCCATCGCCGGCAGCGGCGAGGCCTCGTCGGGCCCGTCGGCCAGGTCGAAGTAGGCCTCGAACCGGTTGCAGGTGGCCAGCACGACCGCTCCGCGGATGCTCTCGTGCGCCGCCGTCAGGTCGGTCGCGACGGTGTTTCCGACGACCGACAGCCGCTCCAACGCCTCGAGGGGAGTGGTGCGCTGATGGGCGGAGAGGCAGACGAGCACGCGGGTCCAGTCGGATTCGGATCGGAAGGGAACGTGATTAGTATAACGATTAACGCCCACTCGAGTCCGTCCCGTCGGGAGCATCATCATCACCTCCTCCACCGCCGCCGCTCACCCCCTGACCGCGCACGGCACCTCCGCCTCACGTCTGGTCCGTGCCCTCCGGGGCGAGCGTCCCGAGACGACGCCGGTCTGGTTCATGCGCCAGGCCGGGCGCTCCCTGCCCGAGTACCGGGCGCTGCGTGCCACCGGCACGATGCTCGACGCGTGCCTCACCCCCGAGCTCGCCAGCGAGATCACGATGCAGCCGGTGCGGCGGCACGGCGTGGATGCCGCGGTCTTCTTCAGCGACATCATCGTGCCGCTGCACCTCGTCGGAGTGGAGGTCGAGATCGCGGCCGGTCGCGGTCCCGTCTTCCGCCACCCGGTGCGGACGGCGGCCGAGATCTCCGACCTCGTGCGGATCGACCCCGCTCTCGTGGAGGAGCGCGGCGACGCCGTCGTGGAGGCGGTGCAGCGCACCGTGGCGATGCTCGCGGAGGAGGGAGACCGCCGCGGCGAAGCGCTTCCCCTCATCGGTTTCGCCGGAGCGCCGTTCACGCTCGCGGCCTACCTCGTCGAGGGCGGTCCGTCCAAGGATCACCTCGCCGCCCGCAGCCTCATCCACTCCGAGCCGGCGGCCTGGGCCGACCTCACCGCCTGGCTCGCCGAGGTCACCGGCCGCTTCCTCGCCCTCCAGGTGCGTGCCGGGGCGAGTGCGGCGCAGCTGTTCGACTCGTGGGCCGGCGCGCTCGCCCCGGCCGACTACCGGCGTGCCGTGCTCCCGGCATCCGCGGCCGCGCTGGAGCCCGCCCGCGCCCTGCGCGGGGAGGGCATCGACGTGCCCCTGATCCACTTCGGCGTCGGCACGGGTGAGATCCTCGCCGACATGGCCTCGATCGGCGTGGATGCGCTCGGCGTCGACTACCGCGTCGACCTCGACGACGCGGTGGCCCGGATCGGCCGCGACGTGACGGTGCAGGGAAACCTCGACCCGGCGCTGCTGTTCGCTCCGGAGGACGTGCGCCGCCGCGCCGCGCACGCCGCCCTCGATGCCGGGCTCGCCGCGCGGGCGCACGTGTTCAACCTCGGCCACGGCGTGCCGATGAACACCGATCCCGCCGTGCTCACCGACCTCGTACGCACCGTGCACGACTGGCGCGCCCCCGCGGAGTCCGTGCGGTGAGTGCCGTCTCCACGGCGCCGCCCGCGACGGATGCCGACGTCATCGTCGTCGGCGCCGGCATGGGCGGGCTCGTCGTCGCCCATGACCTCGCCCGCGCCGGGTACGACGTGATCGTCGTCGACGCGGCGTCCGAGGTCGGCGGGCTGCTGCGGCGGGGAACGCTCGCCGGCGTGGACATCGACCTCGGCGCGGAGTCGTTCGCCACGCGCACCGACGCCGTCGCCACGCTCGTGGCCGATGCCGTGCTCGACCTGGAGCTGGTCGCGCCGCGCCCGCAGGGCGCGTGGCTCGCGGTGGCCACCGAGGACGGCGTCACCCGCGCCCGCCTGCCGCGACGGACCGTTCTCGGCATCCCCGCCGACCCCGAGGCCGACGACGTCGTCGCGATCATCGGTGCCGACGGCGCCGCGCGGGCCCGGGCCGAGCGGCGCCTGCCGGTCGAGGCGGATGCGGAGCCGTCGTTGTACGACCTCGTCGCCGATCGTCTCGGCGCTCGCGTGGCCGACCGTCTCGTCGACACGCTGTGCCGCAGCGTCTACTCGCGGCCCGCCGCCGACGCGCGGCTGTCCGCGCTGCACCCCGGCCTCTGGCGCGAGTTCGTCGCGCGGGGCTCGCTCCTCGAGGCCGCGGATGCCGTGGCGACCGGTCTACGCGCCGGCGCCGCCGTCGGCGGTGTCCGCGGGGGCATGTGGCGGCTTCCGGCGGAGCTCGCGGATGCCGCGGCGGCGCACGGCGCGAAGATCCGCACCGGCGTCGCGGTGCGTGCCGTGCGGTCGGATGCCGAGACGGTCACGGTCGACACGGCCGGCGGATCGCTGTCGGCGCGTCACCTCGTGATCGCGACGGGCCCCGCGGAGGCGGCGCGTCTGCTGGCGGGTGCGGGCGTTTCGACTCGCTCCGCTCGCTCAACGACCGGGAGCGTCCCCCGGTCGTCGAGCGAGGAGCGTGCCCGTGCCCCCCGGTCGTTGAGCGAGGAGCGCAGCGACGAGTCGAAACGCGCCCCCGCGCCGACGGCGGCGGGCGTCCGCCTCGTCGCCGCCGCCATCGCGCACCCCGGCCTCGCCGCCGAGCCGGTCGGATCGGGCGTCATCGCCGACCCGGCGCTGCCGACGGCGGCCAAGGCGCTCACCCACATCTCCGCCAAATGGGACTGGGCGCGCGCGGCGGTCCCCGACGGCATCCACCTCGTGCGGCTGTCCGCCCGCGACGCCTGCGCCGGCACCCTCGCCTCGGCCGACGACGTGGCGCGCGAGGTCTCGATCCTCACCGGCGTCGAGGTGGCCGCCGCCGACGTCGTCGACCTGGTCGTCCAGGAGTGGCCGGATGCCGTCGCCGCGGCCGCCGCTCCCGACGGGCTTCCGGCGCACGTCCATGCGGCCGGGGCCGTCGCGGCAGGGACGGGCCTGGCCTCCGTCATCCCGCACGCCCGCGCGCTCGCCGCCCGCATCGACGGTGCGCTGGCCGCATCCCCATCGCCGACCTCTCTTCCCACCCACCCGGTTTCCTAGGAGCACCGCATGACCGCACAGACCCCGCTCGGATACACCCTCTTCGCCGTCCTCGCCGGGCCCCGCCCGCGCGTCGCCGCGACGGACGCGGCGGCGATCGCCGAGCTCTCCGAGGCCGTCGCCGCGGTGACGGCCGGCGGCGTCACCGTCCGCGGCCTGTACGACGTCACCGGCATGCGCGCCGAGGCCGACCTCATGATCTGGCTGCACACCACGCCCGGCGAGGTCGACGACCCGGCCGTCCTGCAGAAGGCGCTGCGCACCCTCCGGCGCACCGCGGCGCTGGAAGCGCACACGGCGGTCTGGACGGCGATGGGCGTGCACCGGGAGGCGGAGTTCAACAAGCGGCACGTGCCCGGCTACCTCCGCGGCGAGAGCGCCCGCGGCTGGCTGTGCCTGTACCCGTTCGTGCGCAGCTACGAGTGGTACCTGCTGCCCGACGAGGAGCGCGCCGCCATGCTCGCCGAGCACGGCCGCAAGGGTGCCCGCTTCACCGACGTCGTCGCGAACACCGTCTCCACGTTCGGCCTGAGCGACTACGAGTGGCTGCTGCCGCTGGAGAGCGACGACCCGATCCACCTCGTCGACATGATGCGCGACCTGCGCGCCACCGACGCGCGCCGCCACGTGCGCGAAGAGGTGCCGTTCTACACGGGCCGACGGCTCGAGCTGGACGAGCTCGCGGAGGTGCTGAGCTGATGGCCGAGAACATCGCCCCCCACGCCGCAGCTGCGGCGCCGTTCCGCCCCAAGCCGGCGCGCGCGAGCGCCGCTCCCGTCTGCGGCGACGGATGCCGGGTGCCGGCCGCGACGGTGGCGACGTGCGCCGGCGAGCCGCACGTCAGCGTCCCGACGGCGTATGACGGCGTGCTGCTGCTGGGCTTCGGCGGCCCCGAGGGTCAGGACGACGTGATCCCGTTCCTGCGCAACGTCACGGCGGGCCGCGGCATCCCCGACGAGCGCCTGGAGGAGGTCGCGCACCATTACCGCCACTTCGGCGGCGTCTCGCCGATCAACGAGCACAACCGCGAGCTGAAGGCGGCCCTGGACGCCGAGCTCGCCGCGCGCGGACTCGACCTGCCGGTCTACTGGGGCAACCGCAACTGGATGCCGTACGTCGCCGACGCGCTGCAGGATGCTCACGATGCCGGTCATCGGCGCCTGCTCGCGATCGCGACGAGCGCGTACAGCTCGTACTCGTCGTGCCGGCAGTACCGCGAAGACCTGGCGGATGCCGTGGAGGCGACCGGCCTGTCCGGCGAGGTCGAGATCGACAAGGTGCGCCAGTTCTTCGACCACCCGGGCTTCGTCACGCCGTTCGCCGAGGGCGTCGCCGAGGGACTCGCCGCCCTCCACGCGCAGGGCTTCGCCGACGATCAGATCGAGATCCTCTTCTCCACCCACTCGATCCCGAACAGCGACGCCGACCGCTCCGGTCCGCCCGAGCGCGGGTTCGGCGCCGGCGGGGCCTACGTCGCGCAGCACACGGCGGTCGCCGAGGCGATCATGGCGCGCCTCGCCTCGTCGTGCGCCTGGCAGCTCGTCTTCCAGAGCCGGTCGGGCCCGCCGCAGGTGCCGTGGCTCGAGCCCGACATCAACGACGCGATGGCCGAGCTCCCGGCCCGCGGGCGCCGGGCCGTGCTGATCGTGCCGCTCGGCTTCGTCAGCGACCACATGGAGGTGCTCTGGGACCTCGACACCGAGGCGATGGAGACCGCCGAGGAGCTCGGCCTGATCGCCCTGCGCACGCCCACCCCGGGCACGCATCCGGCGTACGTGTCGGGTCTCGTCGATCTGATGGTCGAGCGCCTGGACGGCACCCCGGCCGCGGACCGCCCGCACGAGACCGACCTCGGCCCCTGGTACGACGTGTGTCGTCCCGGATGCTGCGAGAACAAGCGCCTGGGCTTCCAGCCCGCGCTCGCCGGGATCGCGCCGTGACCGTGACCGACGCGTCCGGCGCCGCGCCGCTGCGCCTCGGCACCCGTGCGAGCCTGCTCGCCACCACGCAGTCGGGCCACGTCGCCGCGGCGCTCCGGGCGGCGACCGGCCGCGAGGTGGAGCTCGTGCCGATCACGACGGCGGGCGACGTGCTCACGGGGCCCCTTGCACAGCTCGGCGGCACCGGTGTCTTCGTCGCGGCGCTTCGCGAAGCCCTCCTCCGCGGGGAGTGCGACCTCGTGGTGCACTCGATGAAGGATCTGTCGACCGCCGAGGTCGACGGCCTCGCGATCGCCGCCGTGCCGCCGCGCGCGCCCGTGGGCGATGTGCTGTGCGCCCGTGACGGCCTCACGCTCGACACCCTGCCGCACGGTGCGGTCGTCGGCAGCGGCTCGCCCCGCCGGGTCGCACAGCTGCTCCGTCGCCGGCCCGATCTGCAGGTCCGCGGCATCCGCGGCAACGTCGACACACGGCTGCGGAAGGTCGACGAGGGGGAGTACGACGCGATCGTGCTCGCCGAGGCCGGCCTGACCCGCATCGGCCGCACCGACCGGATCACCGACCGCTTCGCCGCGGACGGCTGGCCGACATCGGCCGGGCAGGGTGCGCTGGCGGTCGAGGTGCGATCGGACTCCGCGGTCGCCGCGCAGATCGCCGCGATCAGCGATGCGGATGCCGAGGTCACCGCGCTCTGGGAGCGCGCCGTGCTGCGGCTGCTGGAGGCCGGCTGCGCCGCGCCGGTCGGCATCTCGGCCCGGCTCGCGGAGGCGGCGGGTGCGGACGTTTCGACTCGCTCCGCTCGCTCAACGACCGGTGGCCTCGTCCCGGTCGTTGAGCGAGGGCCGCAGGCCCGAGTCGAAACGCTCGGCGCGGCGGCGGATGCGGACGTTTCGACGGGCTCCGCTCGCTCAACGACCGGTGGCCTCGTCCCGGTCGTTGAGCGAGGGCCGCAGGCCCGAGTCGAAACGCTCGTCACGCTGGTCGCCGAGGTCTACGCCCTCGATGGCGCCCGCGCCGTCCGCGTCGCGCACACCGCCACCCGTGAGGAGCTGGCCGACGCCGCCGGGCGCGATCTCGCCGCGGCATCCGTCGTCGCGGCGCTCATGGATGCCGGCGCCGGCGATCTCGCCGACCTCGGCCCGCGCGCCACCGGCGCGGAGGGAGCCGGACGGTGACCGCCCTGGAGGGGGCGCGGGTGCTCGTGCCGCGCGGCGGCGCCTGGGGTGAGCGGATCGCGCAGGAGCTCGCGGCGCGCGGCGCCCGGCCCGTGATCGCACCCGTGATCCGCACCGCGCCGCCCCGCGACGCCGCCGCGCGCGACGCGACGTTCACCGCGCTCGCCGACGGGCGCTACGCGTGGCTCTTCGTCACCAGCGCCGCGAGCGTCGAGCAGCTCGCCGGCTTCCTCTCCGCGCAGCGGCGGACCCTGCCGGACACCCTCGAGATCGCCGCCGTCGGTCCGTCCACGGCCCGCGCGGTGGGTGCCCTCGGTGCGCGCGTCGCGTTCGTCCCCGGAGGACGCTCGTCGGCGCAGACGATGATCGTGCAGTGGACCGCGGCGCACGACGCGGCATCCACCGGGCGCTGCCTCGTCGTCCGCTCGGACCTCGCCGCCGCGGTCGTCAGCGACGAGCTCGAGCTGCGCGGCTTCGCGGTGGACGTCTGCATCGGCTACCGCACCGTCGGCGTCGACCTCGACCCGGCGGTCGCGGGGGAGCTGCACGACGGGCGGTTCGACATCGTCCTGCTCACCTCGCTGAGCGTCGGTCGCGAGCTGCGCCGCCAGGTCGGCACCCTCCCGGCATCCACCCTCGTCGCCTCGATCGGACCGGGCACGACGCGCGACGCCGAGCGTCTCGGCTTCACCGTCGGCCACACCGCCCGCACGCAGAGCATCGACGCCCTCATCGCCGAGCTCGACTCCTCATCCCGACGTCTGGAGGTCACCCCATGACCACGTTCCCCGTCCGCCGCCTGCGGCGCCTCCGGCAGACGCCGGCGCTGCGCCGGCTCGTGTCCGAGACCGACCTGAGCGCGCGTCGTCTCGTGCTGCCGGTGTTCGTCAAGGAGGGCATCGCCCAGGCGCAGCCCATCGCCAGCATGCCCGGCGTCCAGCAGTACCCGATCGAGCAGCTCGCCGCGCTCGTCGACGACGCCGCGGAGGCCGGCATCGGCGGCATCATGCTCTTCGGCGTTCCCGCGGTGCGCGACGCCGTCGGCAGCGGCGCGACCGACCCCGACGGCATCCTCAACCGGGCGATCGCCGTCGCGGCGCGCGCGGCGGCCGGGCGCCTCACGGTGCAGGCCGACCTCTGCCTCGACGAGTTCACCGACCACGGCCACTGCGGCGTGCTCGCCGCCGACGGGAGCGTCGACAACGACGCGACCCTCGAGGTGTACGCGCGGATGGCCGTCGCCCAGGCGGAGGCCGGCGCCGACGTCCTGGGCCTGTCCGGCATGATGGACGGCCAGGTCGCCGCGTGCCGTGCCGCCCTGGATGCGGGGGGACGCAGCGACGTCGTGATCCTCGCCTACTCCGCCAAGTACGCCTCCGCCTTCTACGGCCCCTTCCGCGACGCCGTCGAGTCGACGCTCACCGGCGACCGCCGCACCTACCAGCTCGACCCGGCCAACGGCCGCGAGGGCGTGCAGGAGGCGCTCGCCGACATCGACGAGGGCGCCGACATCGTCATGGTCAAGCCCGCCGGGCCCTACCTCGACGTGCTGGCCGAGGTCGCCGCCGTCTCGTCGGTGCCGGTCTGGGCCTACCAGGTGTCGGGCGAGTACGCGATGATCGAGCACGCCGCCGCGGCCGGGGTCATCGACCGCGAGCGTGCGATCGGGGAGACCCTCCTCGGCATCCGCCGCGCCGGCGCCGAGGCGATTCTGACGTACTGGGCGATCGAGGTCGCCGGCTGGATCCGAGAGGGACGCGCACTCGCATGACCGACACCAACGACGCCCTGTTCACCCGTGCCCGCGCCGTCATCCCGGGCGGTGTGGACTCGCCCGTGCGCGCCTACGGGTCCGTCGGCGGCACGCCGCGCTTCCTCGTCGAGGCCGCGGGTCCGTACGTGACGGATGCCGAGGGCCGCCGCTACGTCGACCTCGTCGCCAGCTGGGGTCCGGCGCTGCTCGGCCACGCCCACCCCGAGGTCGTCGCCGCCGTGCAGGAGGCCGCGGCACGCGGTCTGTCCTTCGGGGCGCCCACGCCCGCCGAGGCGGAACTGGTCGAGCTCATCGTCGAGCGGGTGCCCGCCGTGCAGAAGGCGCGGCTGGTCTCCACCGGCACCGAGGCGACCATGACGGCGATCCGTCTGGCGCGCGGAGCGACCGGCCGCGACCTGCTCGTGAAGTTCGCCGGTCACTACCACGGGCACTCCGACGGCCTGCTCGCGGCGGCCGGGTCGGGGCTCGCGACCTTCGCGCTGCCCGGGTCGGCCGGCGTGCCCGAGGCGGTCGCGGCGCAGACGCTCGTCGTGCCGTACAACGACCGGGTCGCGCTGGAGGAGGCCTTCGCCGCCCACCCCGGTCGCATCGCCGCGGTCATCACCGAGGCTGCGGCCGCGAACATGGGTGTCGTGGCCCCGGCATCCGGGTTCTCGGTCTTCCTCGCCGACCTCTGCCGGCGTGAGGGCGCCCTGCTGATCAGCGACGAGGTGCTCACCGGTTTCCGCGCCGCGCCGGGCGGCTACGCGCAGGTGCTCGCGGAGGCGGGGGAGACGGTCGTCCCCGACCTCGTCACGTTCGGCAAGGTGATCGGCGGGGGTCTGCCGGTCGCAGCCGTCGGCGGTCGCGCCGACGTCATGGATCTGCTGGCCCCGCTCGGTCCCGTGTACCAGGCGGGGACCCTGAGCGGGAACCCGGTCGCCGTGGCCGCGGGACTGGCGACCCTCCGTCTCGCCGACGACGCGGCCTACCTCCGGCTGGGACAGGCCGCCGACGCGGTCGCCGACGCGACCACGCGCGCGCTGGCCGAGGCCGGTGTGCCCCACGTGCTGCAGCGGGCGGGAACCCTCTTCAGCGTGTTCTTCGGTGCGGACGTCGTCGGCGGGGTGCCCGACTACGGGGCGGCGCAGCGACAGGACACCGCCGCCTACGGCCGGTTCTTCCACGCGATGCTGGATGCCGGGATCTCGCTGCCGCCGTCCGCCTTCGAGGCCTGGTTCCTCACCGCCGCCCACGACGACGCGGCCGTCGCGCAGATCGTCGACGCCCTGCCCGCGGCCGCCCGCGCCGCGGCCGCCGCCTAGGTTCCCGAGGAGAGGACGGGATGCCGCGGGCCGAGCCGCGGCATCCCGTCCTCGATTTGCGACATCTCCTCGGCACCGGCAACGGCACCGGCAACGGCAGCGGCACCGGCCCGGCCGCGGAGGACGCCGTGTCGGAGGCTCCCTCTAGCGTGTCGACCATGGACACCGACGAGCTGTTTCTGCGATCCGACGCCGCCCTGCGCGACGTGATCGACCGGATCGACCCGGCCGATCTCACCCGTCCGGCACCGTCCGAATGGACCTCCACGGCGGATCCCACCTTCCGCGACATCCTTCAGGCGCACACCTACGACGAGGCCTGGGTCCCCGACGTCCTGCGCGGGCGCGCATCGGCCGACGGCGACGACCTGCGGGGAGTCGACCTGCTCGGCGACGATCCGATCGGCGCGTACGACGCCCGCAACGACGCCGCGACGGCGGCGGTCCGCGCCGGCGGCTACGCCGACACCTTCCGGTTCAGCTACGGCGACTACCCGGCCGCCGAGGGTCTCGCCCACCTCGCCACCTACCGGGCGTTCCAGGCGTGGCTCATCGCGAAGCACCTCGGCATCCCGTTCCACTTCACCCCCGAGCTGATCGCCGGTCTCGAGGAGCACGTCGTCTCGTTCGCCGAGGAGTGGCGCGCGTGGGGCGTGTTCCCGCCGGCGATCGATCCGCCCGAGGGGGCCGACGACGAGACGCGCCTGCTGTGCGCCGTCGGCTACTGGATCCCCTAGACCACGGATCCCGCCGGCTCGGGCGGCCGCACGCATCACGGATAGGCTGGTGCGCATGCCCGTGACCCTGCTCGGAGCCGCCGAGATCCGCGCGCTCGCCGCCGACCTCGACGTCACTCCGACCAAGAAGCTGGGGCAGAACTTCGTCGTCGACGCCAACACGGTGCGAAAGATCGTCCACGTCGCGGAGGTGACCGCCGCCGACCGCGTCGTCGAGGTCGGGCCGGGTCTCGGCTCGCTCACCCTCGCCATCCTCGAGACGGGCGCGCCCGTCACCGCCGTCGAGATCGACCACCGCCTCGCGGAGCGGCTGCCGGCCACCGCCGCGGCCCACGGCGTCGCCGACGGTGCGCTGACGGTCGTGGATGCCGACGCCCTCCGTGTCACGGCGCTGCCGGGCGATCCGAACGTGCTCGTCGCGAACCTGCCCTACAACGTCAGCGTGCCGGTGCTCCTGCACTTCATGGAGACCTTTCCCGGTCTCGAGCGCGGCGTCGTGATGGTGCAGGCCGAGGTGGGGGAGCGCCTCGCGGCGCCTCCCGGATCGAAGGTCTACGGCGCCCCGAGCGTCAAGGCGGCCTGGTACGGCGCGTGGCGGCTGGCGGGCACGGTGTCGCGGCAGGTCTTCTGGCCGGTGCCGAACGTCGACAGCGTGCTGGTCGGCTTCCGCCGTGATCCGCAACCCCGAGGCGACGAGACCCTCCGCCGCGCCACCTTCCGGGTCGTGGATGCCGCCTTCCAGCAGCGCCGCAAGATGCTGCGCCAGGCGCTCGCCCCGCTCCTCGGCGGCTCATCGGCGGCGGCGACCGCGGTGCTGGAGGCGGCCGGAGTGGACCCCACGGCCCGGGGCGAGCAGCTGACGATCGACCACTTCGTGGCGGTCGCCCGCGCCTCCCGCTGACCGCGCGCCGGCGGCGACCTCGACACGACGCGCAACGTTCACCGCGCGGTCACGAAACATGTCTGTAACATGACGCGCATGCGAATGGCCGAGCATCCTGCTCCCGAGCGGATCGTGCTTCATCTCAGCGACACCCACCTTCGGGCCGGGGGCTCGCGCATCTGGGACGCCGTCTCGGGCGAGGAGCACCTCGCCCGCGCGCTCGACGGCATCGAGTCCTCGGGCGTGCGGCCCGACGCCATCGTCGTCACCGGCGACCTCGTCGACCTCGGCGAGCGTGCCGCGTACGCGACGCTGCGGGCGATGGTGGAGCCCGTCGCCGCGCGCCTGGAGGCGCCGGTGGTGTGGGTCATGGGAAACCACGACGATCGCGCCGCGTTCCGCGCCGAGCTGTGGGACGATCCGGCCGCCGATCTGCGCCCCGTCGACCGGGTGGACGAGTTCGACGGTCTGCGCATCGTCACCCTCGACACCTCTGTTCCGGGCCACCACTACGGCGAGCTCTCCGACGCCCAGCTCGCGTGGCTGTCCGCCGTGCTGGAAACGCCCGCGCCGCTCGGCACGATCCTGGCGATGCACCACCCGCCCGTTCCCAGCGTGCTCGCGCTGGCGGCGAGCGTCGAGCTGCGCGGTCAGGCGCGTCTGGCCGCCGTCGTCCGCGGCACCGACATCCGCGCCATCATCGCGGGGCACCTGCACTACTCGACGTTCGCGACGTTCGCGGGCATCCCCGTGTCGGTCGCGTCATCCACCTGCTACGCGCAGGATCTCACCGTCCCCGTCGGCGGCACCCGCCCGCAGGACGGGGCCCAGTCGTACAACCTGGTGCACGTCTACGACGACACGGTCGTCCACTCCGTGGTCCCCGTCGACGTCCCCCGCGTGATGGAGTACACCGACCCGGAGGCCGCCCGCCGGCGGCTCGCCGAGGCGGGCATCACGGGCGTCGGCGTGCAGAGGCCGAGCGCCCCGCCGACGCGGCCGTTGTCCGTGCTGCGCTGACCGGCACCTCCCACGGCGCCCGCACCGGGAACATGCGCTCGAGCGTGTCGCGCAGCAGGCGCACGCGCATCTCCTCCGGCACCTCGGTCTCACCGCCGTCGTTGAGGCAGAACATGTCCGCGTCGCGGCGCTCCTCCAGCCGGCGCATCTTGCGCAGCGCGGAGACCATGGTGGTCTGCACGTAGGTCACCCGCGGTGCGGTCGTCGCCACGGCCCGCCCGGTCATGAGGGCGTAGTAGTGGTAGAGGCTGTTGGTGACCGACACGTCGCTCGCCGAGCGGAACCGGGATGCCGCGGTGCGCGCGATGTCCTCGGCGAACTCCCGTTCGAGCTCGGCGGCGATGCTGCGCCTCATCGGCGCGGCGCAGTGCTCGAGGTCGCGCACGATCGAGCGGCCGAAGCGTTCGAGCAGGAGGGCGCGGTTCACGCGCAGGGCGTTGTCGTGCCCGGAACGCTCGCTGCGCGCCGCCCCGGCCCCGATGCGCACGTCGCACTCGACGAACGTCGTGAGCCCGCCCGCGGTGAAGAACATCTCCGGGGCGACGGGACGGCCGAAGAACATGTCGTCGTTCGAGTACAGGAAGTGCTCGGCGAGGCCGTCGATGCGATGCAGCTGCGCCTCGACGGCGTGCGAGTTGTGGGTGGGCAGAACCGACGGGTCGGCGAAGAACTCCTCGCTGCGCACGATCGTGACGCGCGGGTGCTCGGCCAACCAGGCGGGCTTGGGCGAGTCGGTGGCGATGAAGATCCGTCGCACCCAGGGGGCGTACATGTGCACGCTGCGCAGTGCGTAGCGCAGCTCGTCGACGTGGCGGTAGCGCGCCGGCCCGTCGTCGCCCTCGCCGACCACGTACTCCTCGAGCTGCGCGGCGCGCTGGCGCTGGAACTCGCTGGCCGAGCCGTCGACCCACGAGAAGACCATGTCGATGTCGGCGGTGACCTGATGCGGGCGCGCGTCGAACATGCCCACGACCGTCCTCCAGGAGCGGCCGTGGCGCCACACCGTCGTGGGGGTGAGATCGGATGCCGGGAACACCCGCCGCGTGAGGGCGTTGGCGCGCGGCGCGTGCACGAGCCCGTCCGCTCGGCGCCACGCCTCGAGGCGCACCGACTCCGCCGTCCCGTAGCGCAGCGAGCCGTTGGCGCTGATGCGCGGGCGGTACAGACGCATCCCCCAGACGCCGTCCGGGTCGGGGAGGGGCAGGTCCACCGCGAGGCGCGCGGCGGCGCCGGCGGGCTTGGCGTAGAGCGGTTCGTCCGCGCCGGCCGCGGCCAGGGCGCGGACGGCGACCGGGCCTTCGGCGGCATCCACGACGATCACCGCGCCGCCGTGGTCGTCCTGCGCGAGCATCGGGTCGAGGCCGGCGGCCGCGAGGGCGTCGGCGACGAGGCCGATGTCGGCCGTCCGGGCCATCTCGGGGGTGAGGTCGTCGTGCACGAGGTGGAGGACACCGTCGACCCATCGGAGGTCGTCGCGGGCGAGCAGACCTGACCAGGGGTGCGGATGCGGTGAGAGTGCCTCCAGTGGTGTCACGCAGACCTTCTTTCGTCGCCGGGGAGCCTTCAGCGTACGCGCATGTCGTTTCCTCCGCGTTTCGGCCACCGGCCGCCGCCGGCGCCCTGCGCTCGATAGCCTGGACGGGTGACCGACACCCCCGAGCGTTTCGCCGCGTCGCGCGGCGGCGACCTGCACCGTCCCTACACCGCGGCCCCCGACCGCTACACCTCCGCCGGCTACCGACAGGTGGGCGCCAGCGGCCTCTACCTCCCCGCGATCTCGCTGGGGCTGTGGTGGAACTTCGGCGACAACGTGCCGTTCGACAATCAGCGCGCGCTGCTGCGCCACGCCTTCGACCGCGGCATCACCCACTTCGACCTCGCCAACAACTACGGCCCGCCGTACGGCAGCGCGGAGACGAACTTCGGCCGCATGATGCGCGAGGACTTCCGGCCCTACCGCGACGAGCTCATCATCTCGTCCAAGGCCGGCTACGACATGTGGGACGGACCCTACGGGCAGTGGGGCTCGCGCAAGTATCTGCTGGCCAGCGCGGAGCAGTCCCTCACGCGGATGTCGCTCGACTACGTCGACATCTTCTACTCGCATCGCTTCGACCCGGTGACGCCCATCGAGGAGACGGTCGCCGCGCTCGACACCCTCGTGCGACAGGGCAAGGCGCTCTACGTCGGCATCTCGTCGTACGAGCCCGAGCAGACCGCGCGGGCCGCCGCCGTCGCGCGTGCGCTCGGCACGCCCCTGATCATCCACCAGCCCGCCTACTCGATCCTCAACCGGTGGATCGAAGACGGTCTCACCGGCGTGCTGCAGCAGGAGGGCATGGGCGCCATCGCGTTCGTCCCGCTCGCGCAGGGGCTGCTGACCGATCGCTACCTCGGCGACGGCACCGCGACCCGCTCCCAGGACCGCTCGTCGCTGCCCGGGCGTCGCCTGACCGACTCCGCCCTGGAGGGCCTGCGCGCTCTCGACGTGATCGCCCGCGAGCGCGGGCAGAGCCTCGCGCAGCTGGCTCTGCAGTGGGTGCTGCGCGACGGGGTCGTGGCCTCGGCGCTCATCGGGGCCTCGCGGACCGCGCAGCTCGACGAGAACCTCGCCGCGCTGGACGGGCCCGCCTTCGACGCCGAGGAGCTCGCGCGCATCGACGTGATCGCCGCCGGCATCGGAGAGATCTGGGTGGACGCTTCGTGACCATCGCCGGGCTGGCCGGTCGCCGGGTGCACGCGCGCGCGCCCGGCAAGATCAACATCGCCTTCGACGTCGGCGACGTCCAGCCCGACGGCTACCACGACGTCGCCTCCGTGTACCAGGCCGTGTCGGTGTACGAGGACGTGTGGGCGCGGGTGGCCGACGACTTCACGATCGCCGTCACGGGCGACCTCGATGTGTCCGGCGTCCCCCTCGACGCCACGAACCTCGCCGTCCGGGCGGCGCGGCGCGCCGCCGAGCGGCTGGGCTGGCAGGGCGGCATCCACCTCGACGTCCACAAGGGCGTGCCCGTCGCCGGCGGCATGGGGGGCGGGTCGGCAGATGCCGCGGCCGCCCTCGTCGCCGTCAACGAGCTGCTGGGCGGCGGGCTGACGACGCTCGAGCTGCAGGAGCTCGGTGCGCCCCTCGGCGCGGACGTGCCGTTCGCGGTCCTCGGCGGCACGGCGATCGGAACCGGCCGCGGCGACGAGCTGGCGCCGGCGCTCGCCCGCGGGCGCTTCGACTGGGTGCTCGTGACCAGTGCGGACGGGCTGTCGACGCCGGCGGTCTACGGCGAGCTCGACCGCTTGCGCGACCTGCCCGACATCGCCCCTGATCACGGCGTGCCGTCCGCCGATCCCGTGGTGCTGCAGGCGCTGCGGGCGGGCGACCCCGCGGCGCTCGCCGTCGCCGTCCGCAACGACCTCCAGGATGCCGCGCTGTCGCTGCGGCCCGCACTCGCCGACACCCTGCGCGCCGGACGACGGGCGGGCGCCCTGGCCGGTATCGTCTCGGGGTCGGGGCCCACGGTCGCCTTCCTCGCGGCCGACGAGCGCGCCGCCGTCGAGCTCGCCGCCGACCTCGCGGCCGCCACGCCGGCTCGTTCGCGTGTGCTGCACGCGCACGGTCCCGTGCCCGGCGCCCGCGTCGTCACGGCCTGAGCGCCGCCATCTCGCACACCCCCTCGAACGGAGAGCACCATGACCGATCGTCACCGTCCGCACCACGACGCCTCGCTCGACAGCACCCTGGTCGATGAGCTCGCCGCGCGCGACCTCGTCGTGCGGCGGGTCGACGACGCGCTGCGTACTGAGACCGACCCGTGGCTGGAGGCCGTCTCGCGCGGGTTCCTCGACGGCGAACGCACCGAGACGCAGCGCGAGGCGTTCTTCGCCGGCTCGGCGTACCGTCGCAAGCTCGGCGTCTTCGACGAGACGGCGCCGCAGCCGGAGGTGCCGGTCGCGACCTTCGCGTCGTGGGCCGCGGAGCTCAGTCTCCCCGGCGGGGCGGTGCCCGCCTGCGCGATCAGCTCCGTGACCGTCGCCCCGACCCATCGCCGCCGCGGCATCCTGCGCTCGGTGATGGCGGGCGAGCTGCGCACCGCCGTCGAGCGGGGCCTTCCGGTGGCGATCCTCACCGTCAGCGAGTCGACCATCTACGGTCGCTTCGGCTTCGCCCCCGCGGCGCTGGCCGCGCAGTGGCGCATCGACGCGCGCCGCGCACGGTGGATCGGACCCGACGCCCCCGGACGCATCGACTTCGTCACGCGTGCGCAGGGACGGGAGATCGCCGCGGAGCTGCACGAGCGGGTCCGCGTGCACGCGCCCGGTGAGATCGACATGCCCGGCGGACACTGGGATCGCTTCTTCGGCACGAGAGCCGACGTCGAGAAGGCCGAGCAGCTGCGGGCGGTGCAGTACCGCTCGCCGTCCGGCGACGTCGAGGGCGTCGCCGTGTACCGCGTCACCGAGAACGAGCACGACTTCGCGGCATCCACCGTCGAGATCGGCCTGCTGCTCGCCGCCGGCGACGAGGCGTACGCCGCCCTCTGGCGCTTCTTCCTCACGATGGACCTCATCGGCACGGTGGAGGCCAGCGAGCTGTCGGTCGACGAGCCGCTGTGGTGGATGATCGCCGACCAGCGCGCCGTGACCGTGACGCTGCGCGACCACCACTACACGCGCATCCTGGACGTGCCGGCGGCGCTGTCGGCGCGGACCTATGACGTCGTCGACACGGTCGTGCTCGACGTCACCGATCCGCTGGGCATCGCCTCCGGGGTGTTCCTGCTGACGACGGATGCCGACGGCACCGCCGCGGTGGAGCTCCTTGACGAGCCGCCGGTCGGCGTGCCGACGGTCACGCTCGGGGTGGCCGAGCTGTCTGCCCTGCTGCTGGGCGGCGTCTCGCCCGTGACGCTGGCGCGCGCGGGCCGTCTGGTCGCCGACGACGCCCCCGCGCTCGCACGGCTGTTCGCCTCCACGGTGCCGCCGCGGCTGAGCTTCTGGTACTGACCGCCGGGACCTCTCGCGTAGCCTGGAGCGGATATGGCGCATCTGCTCGGGGCTGAGGGCCTCCACCTGGAATTCCCCACGAAGGTCGTCTTCGACGGCGTCTCTCTCGGCGTCGACGAGGGGGATCGCATCGGCATCGTCGGCCGCAACGGCGACGGCAAGTCGAGTCTGATGGCGATGCTCGCGGGGCGTCTGGAGCCGGATGCCGGTCGCGTCACCGTGCGCGGCGGGGTGCGCGTGGGCGTGCTCGATCAGGGCGACACGCTCGACGACGCCCTCACGATCGCCCAGAGCGTCGTCGGTGACCGCGCCGAGCACGACTGGGCGGGCGATGCCGGCGTCCGCGACGTGATCTCCGGCCTGGTCGGCGACCTCGACTGGGACGGCCCCGTGGTCGGTCTCTCGGGCGGGCAGCGCCGGCGCGTGGCGCTCGCGCGACTGCTCGTCGGCGACTGGGACGTCCTCGCCCTCGACGAGCCCACCAACCACCTCGACGTCGAGGCGGTCGCCTGGCTCGCCGCGCACCTCAAGCGCCGCTGGTCCGCCTCGACGGGGGCGCTGCTGGTCGTCACCCACGACCGGTGGTTCCTCGACGAGGTCTGCACCCGCACGTGGGAGGTGCACGACCGCATCGTCGAGCCGTTCGAGGGCGGCTACGCCGCGTACGTGCTGCAGCGCGTCGAGCGCGACCGCCAGTCGGCGGTCATCGAGCAGCGGCGGCAGAACCTCGCCCGCAAGGAGCTCGCGTGGCTGCGCCGCGGCGCGCCCGCGCGCACGAGCAAGCCCCGCTTCCGCATCGACGCGGCCAACGCCTTGATCGCCGACGTCCCCGAGATCCGCGACGCCGTCCAGCTGCAGTCCCTCGCCGTCTCCCGCCTGGGCAAGGACGTCGTCGACCTGCTGGATGCCGGCGTCGCGTACGACGGGCATCCGGTGCTCACCGACGTCGAGTGGCGCATCGCGCCGGGCGAGCGCACCGGCATCCTCGGCGTCAACGGCGCCGGCAAGTCGACGCTCCTCGGCCTGGTGGCCGGGACGGTCGAGCCCACGAGCGGCCGGGTCAAGCGCGGCAAGACCGTGAAGGTCGCGACGCTGACCCAGCGGATGGACGAGCTGGACCAGTACCGGGACGACCCGGTGCGGGTCGTGATCTCGGGCCTGCGCACGAGCTACACGATCGGCACGGGCTCGAAGGCCGCCGAGCTGACGCCCGGCCAGCTCCTGGAGCGGATGGGTTTCAGCTCCGCCCAACTGTCGACGCCGGTCAAGGATCTCTCCGGCGGTCAGCAGCGCCGGCTGCAGCTGCTGCTGATCCTGCTCGACCAGCCGAACGTGCTCATCCTCGACGAGCCGACGAACGACCTCGACACCGACATGCTCGCCGCCATCGAGGATCTCCTGGACTCGTGGGCGGGGACCCTGCTGGTCGTCAGCCACGATCGGTACTTCCTCGAGCGCGTCACGGACCAGCAGTACGCCGTGCTGGACGGGCGCCTCCGGCACCTGCCCGGCGGCATCGACGAGTACCTGCGCCTGCGCGCCGCGCAGCTGTCCGCACCGGCCGCCGCTCCCGCGGCATCCGGCGGCGCCGCGTCGGGTCCCGCCCTCGCCGGCGCCGACCTGCGCGCGGCCCAGAAAGAGGTCGCCGCCGCGGAGCGGCGCATCCAGAAGCTCACGTCCCAGGTGGATGCCGCGCGCACGGCACTCGCCGACCACGATCAGTCGGACTACGTCGGCCTGGGGGAGCGGATGCGGGCGATCGGCGAGCTGGAGGCGGAGATCGCCGCGCTGGAGGAGCGCTGGTTCGAACTGTCCGAGCTTCTCGGCTGACGCCCCGCGACGGCGGAGTTTCGGTCGCTCGTGGCGCCCGAAACTCGCTGGGGCGCCGTTTCGGGCGCTCGAGGCGACCGAAACGCGAGCCTGCGTCAGGCGTCGAAGCCGAGGGAGAGCTTGCGCAGCAGGGCGGCGAGGCGTTCCCGGTCGCCGCGGGAGAGCACGCCGAGCAGCAGGGCCTCCGCGTCGACGAGACGCGTGATGGCGGCATCCACGCGGGTCTTCCCGTCGTCGGTGATCGTGACGAGCACGCTGCGGCCGTCGGCCGGGTCGGCTTCGCGACGCACGAGACGGCGGCCCACGAGCCGATCGATGCGGTTGGTCATCGTCCCGCTGGAGACGAGGGTCTGCTGCAGCAGCTGCTTCGGGCTCAGCTGATAGGGCTCGCCCGCGCGGCGCAGGGCCGACAGCACGTCCCACTCCCACGGCTCGAGGTCGCTGCGGCGGAACGCCTCACGCCGCGCCCGGTCGAGGTGGCGCGACAGACGGTCGACGCGGGAGAGCACCTCGAGGGGCGAGAAGTCGAGGTCGGGACGCTGGGCACCCCACGCGCCGACGATCCGGTCTACTTCGTCGTGTTCGGTGGCCATGGCTCCATTATCGCGGGAGGCGATCCGCCCGATTTGGCGCGCAATACCCCCGGGGGTATATTCGGGCGAGAACTGAACCTGAAGGGGGAGCACGGATGCGCATCGTGATCGTCGGAGGCGTGGCGGGAGGGATGAGCTGCGCCGCACGCGCGCGCAGGCTCGACGAGTCCGCCGAGATCGTCGTGCTCGAGCGCGGGGAGCACGTCTCCTTCGCCAACTGCGGTCTGCCCTACCTCGTGGGCGGCGAGATCGCCGACCCGTCCGCGCTGCTCGTGCAGACGCCCGCGTCGCTGAAGGCCGCGCTGGCCCTGGACGTACGCACCGGACACGACGTGACCCGCGTGGATGCCGCGGCCAAGACCGTGACGGTCGTCACCGCGGACGGGGTCGACACGCTCGCCTACGACGCCCTCGTGCTCGCACCGGGCGCCCAGGCGGCGCGCCCGCCGATCGCCGGACTCGACTCCCCTCGCGTGCGGACGTTGCGCACCGTGGAGGATGCCGTGGCGCTGCGCGACCGCGTCGTCGCCGGTGCGCGCCGGGCGGTCGTGCTCGGTGCCGGCTTCATCGGCGTCGAGGCCGCGGAGGCGCTCGCCCAGCGCGGCCTGCACACCACGGTCGTGGAGCTCGCGCCCCACGTCCTCCCTCCGCTGGAGGAGGAGCTCGCGACCCTCGTGAGCGCCGAGCTGCACGCGCTCGGCATCGAGGTGCGCGCCGGTGCGGCCGCGACGGCGATCGAGTCGGGCGTCGACGCCGACGTCGTCGTCCTCGACGACGGATCGCGGCTCGACGCCGATCTGGTCGTGCTCTCGGTCGGGGTCCGGCCCGACACCGCCGTGTTCGAAGAGGCCGGCGTCGCCTGCGTCCGCGGGGCGATGATCGTCGACGACCACGGCCGCACCTCGCTGCCCGACGTCTACGCGGTCGGCGATGCGACCGCGGTGGCCGACGCCGTGACGGGAGCCGTGCGCCCCGTCGCCCTCGCCGGCCCCGCCAACCGGGCGGGCCGCCTCGTGGCGGACGCGATCCTCCGCCCGCACACGGCCCGCGCGATCCCACGACCGGTCGGCACCGCCATCGTGCGCGTCGGCGCGCAGACGGTCGCGCTGACGGGCGCCAACCGTGCCGCACTGGCGGCCGCGGACGTCGAGGTCGACACCGTGCACCTGCACCCGGGCCAGCACGCCGGCTATTTCCCCGGTGCCTCGCAGATCCACCTCGTCGCGCACGTCCGGCGCGACGACGGTCGTCTGATGGGTGCGCAGGCCGTCGGCGCCGACGGCGTCGACAAGCGGATCGACGTGCTCGCCACCGCCATCCGTGCCGGGTGGAGCGTCGAGGACCTCATCGATCTCGATCTGGCCTATGCGCCGCCGTACGGCTCGGCGAAGGATCCCGTGAACCTGCTCGGCATGGTGGGGGAGAACGTGCGCTCCGGCACGCTCCGCCTCTGGTACGCGCAGGAGCTCGAGGAGGTGCTCTCGTCGGCGCTCGTCCTCGACGTCCGGACGCCCGCGGAGCTCGCCGCCGGCCGACTGCCGGACGTCCTGGCGATCCCGCACACGCAGCTGCGGGCCCGCCTCGACGAGGTCCGCGACGCGGCCGCCGACCGCCCCGTGCGCGTGATGTGCCAGTCGGGCGTGCGCTCCGCGATCGCGCATCGGGTGCTCGCGCAGGCCGGGTTCGACTCGGCATCCCTCTCCGGCGGCATGCTGACGCTCCGCGCCGTCCTCGGCGACCGCGCGGGCACCCTGCTCGTGACCGATCGCACCGCCGTCTGAACCCCCCACACCGACACCGAAAGACGAGGAGACCTCACATGTGCTCTGCCGTGACGTGCACCACCTGCGGAAAGACGACCTGGGCCGGCTGCGGCCAGCACGTGGACCAGGTGATGCGCAACGTCCCCGCCGCGCAGCGCTGCGCCGGACACGAGACCGACAGCGGATCGGGCTTCTTCTCCCGACTGTTCTCCCGCTGATGGCGACCTCGACGCACGACCCCGCCGCCCAGCGCAAGATCGCCAACCGGCTGCGCCGCGCCCGCGGGCAGCTGGACGCCGTGATCGCGGCCGTGGAGGAGGGGCGGCCGTGCCGCGACGTCGTCACGCAGCTGGCGGCCGTCTCCCACGCGCTGGACCGCGCGGGCTTCGCGATCGTGTCGACCGCGCTGCGCCAATGCCTCGCCGATCCGGCCGCCGCCGAGATCGAGGACGGCCTCACGACGGAGGAGCTGGAGAAGCTCTTCCTCATGCTCGCCTGACGGCCGATCGATGCGGTCTTCGGCGCCGGAGACTGGCAGACTGGACCAGCATACCCGCCGACTCGCGGGGTGCGGTCCGCCGTAGTGTAACGGCAGCACGACAGCCTTTGGAGCTGTGAGGTTCAGGTTCGAATCCTGGCGGCGGAGCATGACAGAGAACACGTGGGACGCGTCCCTGGCCGTCGTGATCCTCGCCGCCGGGCAGGGGACGCGCATGCGATCCGCGCTTCCGAAGGTGCTGCATCGCATCGGCGGGCGTCCGCTCGTGGGCCACGTCCTCGACACGGCGCGCGACCTCTCCGCCGCGCACGTGCTGGTCGTCGTCCGACACGAGCGCGACCTGGTCGCCGACGCCGTCACCGGCATCTCACCCGAGGTCGTCGTCGTCGATCAGGACGAGGTGCCCGGGACGGGCCGCGCGGTCGAGGTCGCGCTGGCCGCGGTGCCGGCGTTCGACGGCGACGTCCTGGTGCTCTCGGGCGACGTCCCGCTGCTGGACGCGCCGACCCTCAGCGCCCTCGTCCGCGATCACCGCGACTCGGGGGCCAGCGCGACGCTGCTGTCGGCGGTGCTCGACGACGCGACCGGCTACGGCCGCGTCATCCGCGCGACCGACGGTACCGTCGAGCGCATCGTCGAGCAGAAGGACGCGACGGCGGCCGAGGCGGCCGTGACCGAGATCAACGCCGGCGTCTACGTCTTCCGCTCCGCCGCCCTCCGCAGGCATCTGGCCCGCGTGGGCACCGACAACGCGCAGGGCGAGAAGTACCTCACCGACGTCATCGGGCTCGCCCGTGCCGCCGGGGAGCCGGTGGTCGCCTCGATCGCGGCGGACGTCGCCCTCACGCTCGGCGTCAACGATCGCGCCCAGCTCGCCGAGGCGGGGCGGCTGCTGAATGCCCGCACCGTGCGCCGCTGGCAGCTCGAGGGCGCGACCATCCAGGACCCGGCGACGACGTGGATCGACGTGACGGCGACCCTCGCCCCGGACGTCACCGTGCTGCCGAACACCCACATCCTGCGGGCGACGGCGGTGGCCGCGGGCGCCACGATCGGTCCGGACACGACGCTGGAGGACTGCGAGGTCGGCGAGAACGCGGTCGTGCGCCGCGCCGACGCGACGCTCGCCGTGATCGGCGCGGGCGCGACGGTGGGCCCCTTCGCCTACCTCCGACCCGGCACCGTGCTGGCCGCCGGCGGCAAGATCGGCACCTTCGTCGAGACCAAGAACTCCACCATCGGCGAGGGCAGCAAGGTGCCGCACCTGTCGTACATCGGCGACACGACCATCGGTCGCGGGGTGAACCTCGGCGCCGGCGCGATCACGGCCAACTACGACGACATCGCCAAGCACCGCACCGAGATCGGTGACGAGGTGCACTCCGGCTCGCACAACGTGTTCGTCGCGCCCGTTAGGATCGGAGACGGCGCCAAGACCGGAGCCGGCGCGGTGATCCGCAAGGATGTCCCGCCCGGAGCCCTCGCCTTGAGCGTTGCCCCTCAGCGCAACGTCGAGGGGTGGGTTGAGAACCACCGACCGGGAACGGCCGCGGCGGCAGCTGCCGCGCAGTCCCGGTCTGCACAGGAAGCGGACGATGGCGCGCAAGAAGCACACGGTTGATCTGGACGTCGAGCGCGGGATCGCCCCGGGACTCGTCGCCAAGACCAAGAAGCGTCTGGTCGTCGCGAGCGGAAGCTCCCACCCGACCCTGTCCCACGACGTCGCCGCGGCCCTCGGCACCGAGCTCGTCCCGACCGAGCACCGCACGTTCGCGTCGGGGGAGATCCTGACGCGGTTCGAGGTGTCGATCCGCGGATGCGACGCGTTCATCATCCAGTCCTTCGGGCCTCCCGTGAACGAGTGGCTCATGGAGCTGCTGATCATGCTGGATGCCGCCAAGCGGGCATCCGCCAAGCGCATCACGGTCGTCGCGCCCTACTATCCGTACTCGCGCCAGGACAAGAAGGGACGCGGCCGCGAGCCGATCAGCGCCCGTCTCGTCGCCGACCTGCTGAAGACGGCGGGTGCCGACCGGGTCATGAGCGTCGACCTGCACGCCGCGCAGATCCAGGGCTTCTTCGACGGCCCCGTCGACCACCTGTTCGCCAAGCCCGTGCTGCTCGACTACTTCCAGAAGAGCCTGTCGCCGGAGGACCGCGAGAAGCTGACCGTCGTCTCGCCCGACACGGGACGTGTGCGCGTCGCCGACCAGTGGTCGGACTCGCTGGGGGCGCCGCTGGCGATCATCCACAAGCGGCGCGATCCGAACGTGGCCAACCAGGTGACGGTCAACGAGATCGTCGGACATGTCGAGGGTCGCGTCTGCCTGCTGGTGGACGACATGATCGACACCGGCGGGACGATCGTGAAGGCCGCCCAGGCGCTCAAGGCGAACGGCGCCGAGCGCGTCATCGTCGCCGCGACGCACGCCGTGTTCAGCGACCCCGCCACGCAGCGCCTGCAGGATGCCGCCATCGACGAGGTCGTCGTCACCGACACGATCCCGCTGCCCCCCGAGAAGCGTTTCCCGGGACTGACGATCCTGCCGATCGCCCCGCTCCTCGCGCGCGCGATCAAGGAGGTCTTCGAGGACGGCTCCGTCACGAGCATGTTCGACGGCGCCGCCTGAGTCGGCATCCGCCGTGTTTTCCCCCGCCGCGCGGACGGCGAGTCGGGCGCGCACCTTCTAGGATCGCGCTATGACCCTTCCCACCGTCGACGCCGAGTTCACCGTCGCAGGCCCGCACGCACGTGAGGTCGACGAGGTGCGGCGCGCGCTGCGCGTCGACGACGCCGGCCTGACCACGTCCGAAGCGACGTCGCGACTCGACGTCGTCGGGCCGAACCTCCTGCCCGAGCCCCAGCGGACCCCCGCGTGGCTCCGTTTCCTGTCGCATTTCAATGACACCCTCATCTACATCCTGCTCGCCGCCGCCGCCATCAAGGCGGTGATGGGCGACTGGCTGGACTTCTGGGTGATCATGGCGGTCGCGATCATCAACGCCGTCATCGGCTACGTGCAGGAGGGGCGCGCCGAGAAGGCCTTGGCGGGCATCCGCGGCATGCTCTCGTCCGACGCGACCGTGCGTCGCGACGGCCGGTGGGCGACGGTGCCGGCGGCCGATCTCGTGCCGGGCGATCTCGTGCGACTCATGCCGGGCGACAAGGTCCCCGCCGACGTCCGGCTGGCGGAGGCGACCCAGCTGCGGATCGACGAGGCGGCGCTGACCGGCGAGTCGGTGTCGTCGTCGAAGGACCGCGCCCCCGTCGCCGGCGACGCCGGCGTGGGCGACCGCTCATCGATGGCCTTCTCCGGGACCATCGTGACGGCCGGACAGGGCCTCGGCATCGTGACGGGCACGGGCTCGTCCACCGAGATCGGCAAGATCCAGGCGCTCGTCGGCGACGCCGGATCGCTCGACACGCCGCTCACGACCCAGCTGAACGCCTTCGGCCGCAAGCTCACGCTGGTGATCCTCGGCATGGCGCTGACGATGATGGTCATCGGCCGCTACCTCCACCAGATGCCGCTGCCCGAGCTGGTGTCGGCGACCATCGGCTTCGCCGTCGCCGCGATCCCCGAGGGCCTGCCCGCCCTCGTCACCATCACGCTGGCGATCGGCGTGCAGCAGATGGCGCGGCGCCACGCGATCACGCGCAAGCTCCCCGCGGTGGAGGCCCTCGGGTCGGTGACCACCGTGTGCTCCGACAAGACCGGCACGCTCACCAAGAACGAGATGACCGTCCGCACGATCGTCACGCCCGTCGCTCGCTACGAGGTGTCCGGCCTCGGCTACGACCCCGCCGGCGACATCGCGCCGGCCGGCGGCGCCGATCTCGCGGCCCTCCTCGCCGTCGCCGACCTGTGCAACGACGCGTCCCTCGAGCGCGTCTCCGCGGGAGCGGATGCCGAGCGGGCCGGCGCCGCCGGCTGGGCGCTGATCGGAGAGCCCACCGAGGGCGCGCTGAAGGTCGTCGCGATGAAGGGGGGAGCGGACACCGCCGGCACGCGCCGTATCGGCGTCGTGCCCTTCGACTCGGCCCACAAGTTCATGGCGACCCTCAACGAGAGCGCCGACGGCTCGCGCGCGATCCTGGTCAAGGGCGCGCCCGACCGCCTCCTGGACCGCGCGCTGACCCAGCGCGGGCCCGACGGCTCGGAGCCGCTCGACCGCGGCTTCTGGGAGCGGGCGGTCGACGAGCTCAGCGGGCAGGGCCTGCGCGTGCTCGCCGCCGCACGCAAGCCCACCCGCGCCACCACTGTCGAGGTCGACGACCTCCAGGACCTGGAGCTCCTCGGGCTGTGGGGCATCGTCGACCCGCCGCCTCCCGAGGCCATCGCCGCCATCGCCGACTGCCATGCCGCCGGCATCCGCGTGAAGATGATCACCGGTGACCACGCCGGCACCGCCCGTGCGATCAGCCGCGAGATGGGTCTGGTCGCCGACGAGGAGGCCCCGGTGCTGACCGGCGCCGAGCTGGAGGCGCTCAGCCAGGAGCAGCTGAAGGGCGTCGTGCGCGGGGTCGACGTGTTCGCCCGCACCAGTCCCGAGCACAAGATCCGTATCGTCCGCGCCCTGCAGTCGCACGGCGAGGTCGTCGCGATGACCGGCGACGGCGTCAACGACGCTCCCGCGCTCACCCGTGCCGACGTCGGCATCGCGATGGGCATCAAGGGCACCGAGGCGACGAAGGAGGCCGCCGAGATCGTCCTGGCCGACGACAACTTCGCGACGATCCGCAGCGCCATCGCCGAGGGACGGCGCATCTACGACAACCTCCGCAAGTCGGTCGTCTTCCTGCTGCCGACCAACGGCGCGCAGTCGCTGGTGATCCTCGTCGCCGTGCTGTTCGGCCTGACCCTCCCGCTGACACCCGTCCAGGTGCTGTGGGTGAACATGGTGACCGCCGTCACCCTGTCGCTCGCGCTCGCCTACGAGCCGGCCGAGCGCGGGATCATGACCCGTCCGCCGCGCGCCACGGGCGGATCCATCGTGTCGGCCCGAGAGCTCGGTTTCGTGCTCTCGGTGTCGCTGCTGATCGGCGGCGCGACGCTCGCGGTGTTCGCCCTCTCGCTTGCGCGCGGCTCGGACGTCGACGTCGCGCGCACGGAGGCCGTCGCGATGCTCGCGTTCGGTCAGCTGGCGTTCCTGCTCAACTGCCGCTTCCTCGGGCGATCGAGCCTCACGGTGGACGTCCTGCGCGGCAACCCGGTCATCTGGTGGTCGGCGCTCGCTCTCATCGTGCTCCAGGTGCTGTACACCTACCTGCCGTTCCTCAACGGGCTGTTCGGCTCCGAACCCCTGGATGCGGTGGGCTGGATCCTCCCGGTCGGCATGTCGGTCGCGGTGTTCTTCGCGGTGGAAGGGCTCAAGGCGCTGCGACGTCGGTCGGGCCCGGACGTCGCGGCGGTGCGCTGAGCGCGCGCGTCTTTCAATGCGAATGCATAGGCAACGCCTGGCAGACGCCAACCCGGCCCCCGCTACCGTGGAACTGCCACCGCGATGCGCCCCCGTGCATCTGAAGCGGCAGGGCACGACAGAAGGAGGACCATCATGATCCGCACCACCGCCGTACCCCGTTCCGTCCGCGCCGGCGCCGCCGCCGCGTCCGTCCTCGGCATGGTCGCCCTCGCGGGCTGCTCGGCCACGACGACGGCCGACGCGACGGCCAGCTCCACGCCGGAGAACACGACCGCCGCCACGGCATCCGCGACGCCCTCGTCGACCGCCGCGGCCGAGTCGACCGCGTCCACCAGCGTCTACAAGGACGGCACGTACACCGCGGACGGCTCCTACTCGACCCCCGAGTCCGTCGAGACCATCTCGGTCACCGTCACCCTGGCCGACGACGTCATCACGAGCGTCGAGGTGTCGGGCAACCCCACCAAGCGCGAGTCGGAGCAGTACCAGAGCCAGTTCATCGGCGGGATCAGCAGCGAGGTCGTCGGCAAGAACATCGACGAGATCTCGGTGTCGCGCGTCGCGGGATCGTCGCTCACGAGCGGCGGGTTCAACACGGCCATCGCGGAGATCAAGTCCGAAGCGAAGGCGTGACGGCGACGCCGCCGCGCGGAGGCGACATGCTCGAGCGGGCCCGGTGGGAGTTCGAGGCGATCGGCACGCGGTGGCGGATCGACACGTCGGCGCCGCTCGCACCGGCTCTCCGCACCGCGGTGAGCGCGCTCATCGACGACTTCGACCGGACATGGTCCCGGTTCCGTCCGGATGCGCGGATCGCGCCCCTCGCGTCGGAGCCCGGCGCGATCCCGGCTCCCGCCGACGCCGCCGCGATGCTCGAGCTGTACGGCGCGCTCAGCGAGTCCACCGAAGGGGCGGTCAACCCCCTCGTGGGCGACGCGCTCGCGCGCCGCGGCTACGACGCCCGCTACGGCCTCGTCGATCGCGGCGCGCAGTCGGCGCCGGCACGCTGGCGGGAACTGCTGACGTGGACCGACGGGACCCTGACGCTGCGGGAGGCCGCCACGATCGACGTCGGGGCGCTCGGGAAGGGACGCCTGGTCGATCTGGTGCTCGCGACCCTCGCCCCCCGCACCGACGGAGACGTCACGGTCGACGCGGGCGGCGACATCGCCCTCCGCGGCAGCGAGACCATCGCACTGGAGCATCCCTTCGACGCGGCGCGTGCGATCGGCGTGTGGCAGGTGACGGATGCGGCCCTGTGCGCGTCGGCGACGCAGCGCCGCGCGTGGCCGGGCGCGGACGGCGGCGGCCTGCACCACGTCCTGGACGCCCGCACGGGGGAGCCGGTGCGGACGATCGCCGCCACGTGGGCGGTGGCGCCCGACGCGATGACCGCGGATGCCGCGGCGACCGCGCTCTTCTTCGACGGCGGACCGCGTTTCGCCCATGCCCACGGCGTCGCGTGGGTCCGCATGACCACCGACGGCCGCGTGGAGTGGTCGCCCGACAGTAAGGCAGAGTTGTTCCTGTGATGACCTCGCTGACCGCCGCCTGGAACCGCACCCTCGCGGTGCTCGGCCGCGTCTCCATGTACCGACTGGTCGTGCTCGCCCTCGCGGTGCTCGCGGCGATCTCGTTCGTGCTGTCGTTGTTCGGCGCGGTGGGGCCGTCGCCGTGGGAGCTGCTGGCCACCGTCGCCGTCCTCGCGCTGGCGTGTGCGGGCACGGATGCCGTCGCGCACCGCTTCCTCGGCAAGGACTGGCGCTGGGAGTCCTCCCTCATCACCGCGCTCATCCTGCTGTTCGTGCTCCGGCCCACCGTCGAGCCGCTGGGACTCGTGGGCGTCGTCGTGGCGGGCGTGGTGGCCTCGGCATCCAAGTACCTGCTGGTGTGGCAGGGGCGACACATCTTCAACCCGGCCGCCGTCGGCGCCACCGTCCTCACGATCCTCAGCGTCTGGCTTCCGGACCTCGGCGCCTCGGCCTGGTGGGTGGGATCCCCGTTCCTCGCCGGCCCGGTGATCCTGCTCGGGCTGGTGGTGCTCGTGCGCACCGAGAAGGTGCGCATCATCACGCTGTTCCTGCTGATCGCGGTCGCGGTCGCGTTCGTGCGCACATCGGTGCAGTATCAGCAGGCGGGACTCGCCCTCGACACCGGCACCGTCTTCTGGAACATCCTGTGGTCGTCGCCGTTCCTGTTCCTCGGCGCCTTCATGCTGTCCGAGCCGCTCACCCTCCCGCCCCGTCGCTGGCAGCAGTTCGCCGTGGCGGCGCTCGTGGGCGTGCTGGCCGGCTGGCCCATCGACATCGGCGACGTCAGCCTCGGCCAGGAGCGCGCGCTGCTCATCGGCAACCTCCTCGCGTTCGCCTTCGCCGCCCGCACGGCCGTCCGCCTCACGTTCCAGGACCGCGTGGCGCTGACCCCGACGGTGCGCGAGCTCTCGTTCCGTGCCGAGCGGCGCTTCCGCTTCGTGTCGGGGCAGTACCTCGAGCTCGAGGTGCCGCACCCGCGCCCCGACGCGCGCGGCACGCGGCGGGAGTTCAGCATCGTCTCCGCCCCCGAAGAGCTCCCGGAGGTGCGCATCGCACTGCGGGAGGGATCGCAGTCCAGCTACAAGAAGGCGCTCGCCCTCGTCGAGCCCGGCCAGAGGCTCGCCGTCACCGGCGTCTGGGGCGATTTCGTCCTGCCGGCGCGGCCGTCCGCCCCCGTCCTGATGGTCGCCGCGGGCATCGGCGTGACGCCGTTCGTGTCCCAGCTGCGTCACCTGCGCCTGTCCGGCGAGGACCGCGACGTCGTCTTCGTCTACGTCGCCTCGGATGCCGAGGAGCTCGCGTTCCGCAGCGACCTTGAGGATGCCGGCATCCCCGTGATCGTCTTCACGCGCAACGAGCCCTCCACCCTGCCGCCGCACTGGCGCTGGGCACGCGGCGTCCGACTCGACGCCGACGGCCTGCTCGAGGTGGTTCCCGACCTCGCTGCGCGGCATGCCTACATCTCGGGGCCGCCGCGTCTCATCGCCGATCTCGCGCCCGCGCTCGAGAAGGCGCGCTCCCTGACGACGGACGCCTTCTCCGGCTACTGAGCCCCGGCCGCGACCCGGCCGCCCCGTCTCGGGCGGGATCGTGAGCCGCCCGCGCGCGGGTCAGCCCGCGGCGAGCGGGCGCGACCAGGCGACCTCTCGGCTCAGCCGTCCGGTCTGCTGGAACATACGCACCTGATGGGTGTCCGCGAACGTCGCGACGAGCTCGTCGCGGTCGGCCGGCTCGAAGCCCAGGCTCTGCCAGAACGGGCCCGACCGGCGGCTGAAGAGCCACGCCCTCCGGGCGCCCTCCGCGACGGCACGCTCGAGCGCGAAGCGCGCCAGCGCGGTGCCGCGACCACGGGAACGCCGCGTCGGGCCGACGGCGACGCTGCGGATCAGTGCATGACGGCCGTCGCCGCTGATCTCGTAGCCGACGCTGCCGACGATCGCACCCGTCCCGTCGCGTTCGAGCCACAATCGCACGCTCGGTGCGTCCAGTCCGCTCAGCGTGAGGTCCACCGCTGTGAGGAAGGCCGTCAGCGCCTCGACATCAGCCGCACGGCACCGCTCGAGATCCACGCACTAAGTCAACCAGTCGTGACCGTGAGGAGGCGAACCGGGATGCCGGCCGCCGCTCGCGGATGTCGCCGTCAGGCGGCGTCGACGGCGGTCGAGGCGCCCTCCGCCCCGGGGGTGGCGGGCCGCGCCGGCAGGCGCACCTCGAACACCGTCCGGCCCGGCACGCTGTCGACCGTGATCGTGCCGTGATGGGCCGTCACGATCGCCTGCGCGATCGAGAGTCCCAGCCCCGTCCCGCCCGTCTGCCGGGCGCGTGAGGTGTCGGCGCGCGAGAACCTCTCGAACAGCTCTCCCGCGATCTCCGGGGCGATGCCAGGGCCGTCGTCGGCGACCTGCACGACGGCCTCGCCGTCGACGAGCGCGATGGATGCGGTGACGGTGGTGCCGGCGGGGGTGTGGACGCGCGCGTTGGTCAGGAGGTTCGCGATCACCTGGTGCAGGCGCATGGCGTCGCCGGCGACGACCACGGGTTCCTCCGTGGCATCGAGCTGCCACTGGTGCTCGGGACCGGCCACCTGCGCGTCGGCGACGCCGTCCAGCACGACACGTGTCAGATCGACCGCGCCGTAGACGAGCTCCTTGCCCTCGTCCAGGCGCGCGAGCAGCAGGAGATCCTCGACCAGGGCCGTCATCCGCAGAGACGCCGACTGGATGCGCTCCAGGCTGTGCTCCGACTGTTCGGCGCTGACGGCGACCTGCGTCGCGGTCGCGGCGTCGCCGGCCGCCTGGACCGTCCGCAGAGAGCGCAGCGACAGCTCGGAGTACCCGCGGATGGCGGCGAGCGGGGTGCGCAGCTCATGGCTCGCGTCGGCGACGAAGGCGCGCATGCGCTCCTCGTTGCGCTGGCGCGCGGTGAGCGAGACGTCGACGTGATCGAGCAGCGAGTTCAACGCCGCGCCGACCCGACCGATCTCGTCGCTCGCATCGGCCTCGGTCGCCGGGACGCGCTCCGTGATGGTCACGTCGCCCGAGTCCAGTCGCTGGGCCGCCACCCGGGTGGCGGTCGCCGCGACGGCGCGCAGCGGTCGCAGCGAGTGTCGGATCACGATCGCGATGACCGCCGCCAGCAGGAGCAGGCCGCCCGTCGTGACCAGGGCGACGGTCGTGAGGATCTGGGCGATCGTCGAGCTGATGGACGACAGCGGCAGCCCGACGGCGATGACGTAGTTGTTGCCGGCGCGGGTGGTGAACAGCCGGTAGGCGCCGAGGTCGTCGACGGTGGCGGTCGTCGCGGGAGAGGTGTCGAAGGCGGTCACGATCTGCTGCACCTGGGCGTCGGTGAGCTGGTTGACGGTGTTGCCGTCGAGGTAGGCGCCGTCGAGGGCAGTGGGGGAGCGCACGACCAGCAGGACGCCGGGGGTGCGCACGCGGGCGTCCTGGAGGACGCTCAGCGCCGTCTCGACCGAGCCGTAGTCGGAGTGCGGACCGACCAGCTGCGCACTCACGCTGCCGGCGGCGTCGCGCACCTGGGTGTCGAGCTGACCGGACAGGATGTTGCCGAGCAGCGCGCTCGTGGCCAGGCCGATCATCGCGAGGATGAGGGTCACCATGCCGACGACGGCCGTGATCAGGCGGGTCTGCAGGCTCCAGCGCCGGCGCACGTGACGCCCGGGGGATGAGGGGGTCGTGGCGCTCACTGAGGGGCTTTGATCATGTAGCCGACGCCGCGGACCGTGTGGATGAGCGGCTCGCGTCCGGCGTCGATCTTCTTGCGGAGGTAGGAGATGTAGAGCTCGACGACCGACGAGCGACCGCCGAAGTCGTAGTTCCAGACGCGGTCGAGGATCTGCGCCTTCGACACGACGCGCCGCTGGTTGCGCATGAGGAAGCGCAGGAGCTCGAACTCCGTGGCGGTCAGCTCGATCTCCGCGTCGCCGCGCATGACCTCGTGCGAGTCCTCGTTGAGCGTCAGCTCGCCCACCCGGAGGATCGGGTCGGCCGTGCCGGCGGTCGCCGTGCCGGCTCGCCGCATGAGGCCGCGCAGACGTGCGACCACCTCTTCGAGGCTGAAGGGCTTGGTCACGTAGTCGTCGCCGCCCGCGGTGAGGCCCGCGACGCGGTCCGCCACGGCATCCTTCGCGGTGAGGAAGAGCACGGGCACGTCGTTGCCCGCGTGCCGCAGCCGCTGCAGCACCGACATGCCGTCCAGGTCGGGCATCATGATGTCGAGCACCATCGCGTCGGGGTCGAACTCGCGTGCCTGGGAGAGCGCGTCGTAGCCGGAACCGGCGGTACGGACGTCCCAGCCCTCCATCCGCAGCGCCATCGACAGCAGGTCGGTGAGCATCTGCTCGTCGTCGACGACGAGCACGCGGAGGGCCGAACCGTCGGGACGGTGGAGGGTGGGAGCGGCGGCGAGAGCGGTCATGGGTTTATTCTCGTGCCCCTCCTGTGAGGAACCTATGCCGAGCACTATGAGCCTGCTGTGTATCGCCGGCCCGCACTCATAGCTCCTGCCTAACCCGGACCGAGACGGCACATCGACGCCCCTCTTACCGTCGAGGCGTCGGCGTGGCCGCGCACACCGCAGCGGGCGCCAGAAGGGGACTCGATGTATTGGACATATCTGCGCCGCGAGCTGTCCGGCCGGAAGAAGCAGACGACGATCGTGGCCATCGGTCTCGCCGTCGCCGTCGCACTGGTGATCATGGTCAACGCGCTGTCGGCGGGCATCCGGGACGCGCAGGCCGAAGCGCTGCAGTCGGTGTACGGCGTCGGCACCGACCTCACCGTCACGGGCGCCCAGGCCGAGCCGGGCTCGGGCGGCCCCGGCAGCGGCGGCCGCTTCGACTTCGGTGAGGGCGGCGGTCAGACCGGGACCGACGGCACGACGACCCTCAGTCAGTCGCGACTGGTCACGGACTTCGGACGCAGCACGCTGGACGCCTCGGTGCTGGAGACGGTGGCGGATGTCGACGGGGTGTCGGCCGCCACGGGTGCGCTCAGTCTGACGAACATGACCTTCAGCGGCGAGCTGCCGCAGGCGCCCTCCGACGCCGGCACCGGTGACGGCACCGGGACGATGCCCGAGCAGGGGCAGGGCGGCCAGGGTGGCCAGGGCGGCGGCGGCTTCGGCGGCGGGTCGTTCGGCGTCGATTCCTTCACGGTGCTCGGCATCGACCCGTCCGCGACGGCGGTCGGACCGCTCTCGGCGGTCTCGCTGAGCGACGGGCGTGCCCTCGACTCCAGCGACGCCGGCTCCGACGTCGCGGTGCTGGATGCCACCTACGCCGCGACCGCGGACGTCGCCGTCGGCGGCACGATCGACATCGGCGGCACGAGCTTCGAGGTCGTCGGCATCGTGGCGTCCGCCTCCTCGTCGGCCGACACGGCGGCGAACGTCTACATCCCCCTCGACGTGGCCCAGACGCTGTCCGGCGCGGGCGACGTGGTGTCGACGGTGTACGTCCAGGCGACCTCCAGCGATCGCATCGCCGACGTGCAGACGGCGCTGGCCGCCGTGCTGCCGGACGCGACCGTGAGCTCGCAGTCCGAGCTCGCCTCGACCGTCTCCGGCTCCCTCTCGAGCGCGAGCTCGCTCATCACGAGCCTCGGGACGTGGCTGTCGATCATCGTGCTCGCCGTCGCCGTCGCCCTGGCCGTGCTGTTCACGATCTCCGGCATCTCGCGTCGTACGCGTGAGCTGGGAACGCTCAAGGCGATCGGCTGGTCCAACTCGCGCGTCGTCGGCCAGGTCGCGGGGGAGTCGATGGTGCAGGCGCTGATCGGCGGTATCGCCGGTGTCGTGCTCGGCTTGATCGGCGTGGTCATCATCAACGTCATCGCGCCCACGATCTCCTCCACGCCCGCGACGACGACGGGCGGGCGAGGCCCCGGCGGCATGGGACAGGCCCCGGGAGGAGGCCAGGGCGGGTTCGGTCAGCTCGCACAGACCGCCACCGACATCGTCCTGCACGCGCCCCTCTCGGTCTGGATCATCGCGCTCGCACTCGGCCTCGCCGTGGCCGGCGGCCTCGTCGCCGGTGCCTTCGGCGGATGGCGCGCGGCCCGCCTGAGCCCCGCCGAGGCACTGCGAGCCGTCTCGTGAACGCCACCGCCTCCCACCCCACCGACCCCCGTAACGAAGAGAGCTCCGACATGACCCTCATCGACCCGACCGTCGGGAGCGCCGCCGACCCCGCCGGCGCGCCCGCCTACCGGCTGACCGCCGTCACGAAGACCTACCGCCAGAAGGGGCGCGAGGTCCAGGCGCTCCGGGGCGTCGACCTCGAGATCCCCGTCGGCGAGTTCGTGACCATCCAGGGCCCGACCGGGGGCGGGAAGTCGACCCTCCTGCAGCTGCTGGGGGCGCTCGACACGCCGACCACCGGGAGCGTCGTCATCGGCGAGACCGACCTGGCCTCGGCATCCGGCGCGGACCTGGAGCGCCTGCGCGCCCACGAGATCGGCTTCGTGTTCCAGGCGTTCAACCTCATCCCGACGCTGACCGCGGCGGAGAACGTCGCGATGGGCCTCGAACCGCTCGGACTCGACCGGGCCGAGCGCGACGTGCGGGTCGCCGAGGCGCTCGCCCACGTGGGGCTGTCCGACCGCGGCGCCCACCGCCCGGGTGAGCTGTCCGGCGGTCAGCAGCAGCGCGTCGCGATCGCGCGCGCCATCGCGAAGCGCCCCCGCGTGCTGCTCGCGGACGAGCCCACGGGCAATCTCGACGAGCACATGCGCGACGAGATCCTCGTGGTGCTCGAGCAGCTCAATGCGGAGGGGCTGACCCTGGTCATGGTGACGCACGACTCCGCGGTCGCGAAGCGCGCACGCCGTCGGCTGCGCCTGGAGAAGGGGACCGTCCGCGACATCAGCCGCTGACGCGCGACGCACCGGGGCGGGGCCTAGGGTGGCTCTCATGGCCCAGCCCCAGTGCGTCGTCTACGACGGCGGCATCGCCCACCCGATCGATGCCTCCCCGGCTGAGGCGCTCGCCGAGGCGCGCCGGCGCGGCGGGATGCTGTGGATCGGGCTGACCGCGCCGACCGACGACGACGTGCACGAGCTCGCCGAGGTGCTCCACCTGGAGCGCCTCGGCGTCGCCACGGCCCTCCGCACGCATCAGCGGTCGAAGCTGGAGCGCTTCGGCGACCACCTGTACGTCGTCGTCCAGCCCTCCCAGTACGACGACACCACCGAGACGGTGCAGTGCCGAGAGGTGGACCTCTTCGTGGGCGCCGACTTCTTCGTCGTGATCTCCGGCGACGGCGCGGTCGACGTCGACCGGCTGCGCGCGCTACTCGACGAGCATCCCGACATCGCCGCGCGCGGACCGCTGGGCGTGCTCTGGGGGACCTTCGAGTACGTCACCCGGGGCTACCGCGACGTGATGGACGGCATCGAGCACGACATCGACGAGATCGAGGAGGAGCTGTTCGGCGAGGACGAGGGCGTGTCCCGGCGCATCTTCGCCCTGCAGCGCGAGGTGATCGACCTGCGACACGCGACGGCGCCGCTGCCGGCCATCATGGACAGGCTCGAGCACTACGTCGCCCTTCGGACGCCGAACGGCGAGGCACCCGGCTACCGCGAGCTCGCCGACCGGGCCCGGTACATCGACGCGAGGGTCGCGGCGTTCCGCGAGACCCTCGACAACGCGCTGACGATCCACGCGACGCTCGTCGACCAGCGTCGCAACGATCAGATGAGCGAGATGACGCGCCGGAGCATCGAGCAGAACGACCAGGTCAAGAAGATCTCGTCGTGGGCGGCGATCGGCTTCGCGCCGACGCTCGTCGCCGGCATCTACGGCATGAACTTCCAGCACATGCCGGAGCTGGCGTGGCCCTGGGGGTATCCGTTCGCCCTCGGGCTGATGGCGGCCGTGAGCGCGGGGCTCTACGTGGTCTTCAAGAAGAAGGACTGGCTCTAGGCGTTTCGGCTCACGGCTGCGCCGCGCGCTCAACGACCGGTGGTTGCCGTCCCGGTCGTTGAGCGCGCGCAGCGGGTCGAAACGCCCCGCTCAGCCGCGTCGCCCGCCTCAGTGGGTGTCTTCGGCCTCGACCTCGGTGCGGTCGCCGGACCACAGCGTGTGGAAGGTGCCGGGCTTGTCGATGCGCTTGTAGGTGTGCGCTCCGAAGAAGTCGCGCTGGCCCTGGATGAGCGCCGCCGGCAGACGCTGTGCGCGCAGGCCGTCGTAGTACGCGAGCGACGACGAGAACGCCGGCGCCGGGATGCCGGCGGCGGCGGCCCGCGCCACGATGGTGCGCCAGGCATCCTGCGCACGGGTGAGCGCGTCGACGAAGTACGGCGCCGTCAGGAGCACCGCGAGGTCGGGCTCGGCGGCGTAGGCGTCGGCGATGCGGTTGAGGAACTGGGCGCGGATGATGCAGCCGGCGCGCCAGATCTTGCTGACCGCGCCGAGGTCGATCGACCAGTCGTAGTGCGCGGCGCCGGCGCGGATCTCGTCGAAGCCCTGCGAGTAGGCGACGATCTTCGAGGCGTAGAGGGCCAGGCGCACCTGCTCGATGAACGCATCGGCCTCCGCGCCGCTCAGGGGCGCGGCACCGTCGTCGTCCGGTCCCGGAAGGCCTCCGGAGATCGAGCGCTGCTCGGGGTGGCTCGACAGCGACCGGGCGAACACCGCCTCGGCGATGCCCGAGACGGGCACACCGAGGTCGATCGCCGTCTGCACGGTCCAGCCGCCGGTGCCCTTGGCGCCGGCCTGGTCGAGGATGACATCCACCAGCGGCGCACCCGTCTCGGCATCCACCTGGCGCAGCACCTCGGCCGTGATCTCGATGAGGTAGCTCTCGAGCTCGCCGGTGTTCCACTGCGCGAACACGTCGGCGATCTCGGCGGGGGTCTTGCCGGTCGCGCGACGGATGAGGTCGTAGGCCTCGGCGATGAGCTGCATGTCGGCGTACTCGATGCCGTTGTGCACCATCTTCACGAAGTGGCCGGCGCCGTCGTGACCGATGTGGGTGACGCACGGCTCGCCCTCGGCGACCGCCGCGATGGAGCGGAGGATGGGGCCGAGCGTGACCCACGCCTCGTCGGGACCGCCGGGCATGAGCGACGGGCCGAGGAGGGCGCCCTCCTCACCGCCCGAGACGCCCATGCCGACGAAGTTGAACCCGCGCTCGCGCACGGCCTTCTCGCGACGGATGGTGTCGGTGAACAGGGCGTTGCCGCCGTCGATGATGATGTCGCCGGGCTCGAAGACGTTCATCAGCTCGTCGATGACCGCATCGGTCGGGCCGCCGGCCTTGACCATGATCAGCGCCGTGCGCGGCTTCTGCAGGCTGGCGGCGAACTCCTCGTAGGAGAAGGCGGGCACGAAGCCGGCTTCGGGATGCTCGGCGACGAGCTCATCGGTCTTGGAACGCGACCGGTTGAAGACGGCGACGGTGTTGCCCTCGCGCGAGGCGAGGTTGCGGGCGAGGTTCGAGCCCATCACCGCGAGCCCGACGACTCCGATGTTGGCCGTGGGCGACACGGGCGTGGTGGTCTCGGCAGCGGTCTGTTCGGGCACGTCGAACTCCTCAGGGATCAGTCGGGGATTCACAAGTCAGCGTAGTCCGCCGCGGGGGTCGTCGGCGCAGCATGACGACGGGCGGTGAGCCGACGCGTCACCGAGATGTCCCGGTCGCCGAGTCCCTCCGCGACGATCTCGTCGAAGATGTCGCGCAGGGCGGGCAGCAGAGCGGGGTGGATGCCGGTGGCCCCGGCCACGTCGGCGGCGAAGCCGAGATCCTTCACCATGTATTTGGCGGCGCCGGAGGGGGAGTCGTCGCCGGAGACCAGTCGGTGACGCCGGCTGGTGAGGAGGTTCGAGCCCGCGTAGCCGCCGGACAGGAGCGCCCACAGGGCGTCCAGATCCAGCCCCGACCGCGCGGCGAGCTCGGTCGCTTCGCCGAGGGCCGTGATGGTCGCCGCGACGACGAGCTGGTTGCACGCCTTGGCGACCTCGCCGGCGCCCAGCGGCCCGAGATGCACGGCGCGCCCGCACGGAGCCAGGAGCGCCGCCGCGCGGGCCGCGTCGTCGCCGGCGCCGCCGATCATGATGGACAGGGTGCCGTCTTCCGCGCCGTCCGCCCCGCCGGAGACGGGACAGTCCACGACCCGGATCGCCCCGCCGCTGGTCCGATGGAGACGCTCGGCGAGCGCGCGCACGCCGGTCGGCGACGAGGTCGAGCCGATCATCAGCAGCAGGGCGTCCGCGCCGGCGAGCAGCCCGTCCTCGCCGTCCAGGACGGCTTCCAGCTCGGGGAGGTCGGGGAGCATCACGAGGATCGCGTCGCTGCGGGCCGCGAGCTCGCGCGGTGTCGCGACGAGCGTGGCACCGCCGGCCTCGAGGTCGGGGCGCGGGGATCGCGTGAACACGCTCAGGGATCCGCGGGCGTGCAGCAGGCGACGCGCCATCGGCGCTCCCATCGCGCCCACACCGATCACGCCGAGGCGGACGTTCTCGTCATCGAGAGAAGGGGTCATGGAGGCCACGATAGCGGCTGTCCAACAGGATGGACAATGTTCAACAAAGTGGACGTGCGATAGAGTGGTGATCACGCCCACCCGATGAAGGGATCACGCATGTCGGACACGTCGATGGAGATCACCCCGTCCCCCGATGCGGGGTCCCCGACGGCCCCGTCGTTGCGCGCCGTCGCCGCCGTGCCGCTGCGGGAGGAGCTCTGCCGCCTCATCGAAGCGCTCGAGCCGCGCGTGCAGCTGGTGCGCGATCACGAGCTGGTCCCCCCGATGCGCGGGCCGGCCGACTGGTCGGGCGATCCGTCCTTCCGGCGCACGCCGGCCCAGCAGGAGCGCTACGAGCGCATGGTGGACTCGGCCGACGCGCTGTTCGGCATCCCCGACGTCGAGCCGGCGGCCCTGGCGCGCACCGTCGCCGCCAATCCGCGTCTGCGCTGGGTGATGACCACCGCCGCCGGCGGCGGTGCGCAGGTGCGCGCGGCGCAGCTGGCGCCCGAGGCGCTGGAGCGGATCGTCTTCAGCACCACCGCGGGCGTCCACGGTGCGGCGCTGGCCGAGTTCGCCGTCTTCGGCATCCTCGCCGGGGCGAAGGACCTGCCGCGGCTGCAGCGCGACCAGGCCGCGCGGGAATGGCCGTCGGCGCGCTGGGAGATGCGCCACCTGGACGAGCTCACCGTGCTCGTCGTCGGGCTGGGGGGCATCGGCTCCGCCTGCGCGGAGCGCTTCCACGCGCTCGGTGCGCGTGTCTGGGGGACGACGCGCTCGGGAGAGCCCGTCGCCGGCGTCGATCGGCTCGTGCCGCTCGACGAGCTCGCCGACGCGGTGGCGCAGGCGGATGCCGTCGTCGTCACCCTTCCCGGAACGGAGCAGACGCACCACCTCATCGACGCGCGCATCTTCGCCGCGGCGCGCCCCGGACTCCTCCTGGCCAGCGTCGGGCGCGGCAGCGTCATCGACGAGCGTGCGCTGCTGGCAGCGCTCGATGACGGCACGGTCGCCTTCGCGGCTCTCGACGTGTTCGAGGTCGAGCCCCTTCCGCGCGAGTCCCCGCTCTGGTCGCACCCGCGCGTGCTGGTGAGCCCCCACACGGCGGCACTGAGCCGTCGCGAGGAGGAGCGCATCGCGCGGCGGTTCGCGTCGGATGCGACGCGGCTGCTCGATGGCGCGCCGATGCACGCGGTTGTCGATACGGTCGAGTTCTACTGACGTCCGCGCGTGCCGGCGGACTCCGCGCGAAGGAGGACCATGAGCGACGACCTCGATGACCGCGCCGGACGCGACCCTGCGCCCGCCGTGACCCGCAGCATCCGCCTGCTGGAGCTTCTGGCCGAGGCGCGCCGACCGCTCAACCTCACCGAGATCGCCGGGGGGCTGGGGCTGGCGAAATCGTCGACCGCGAACCTCTGCCTCGCGCTGGAGGCGGCGCGCATGATCGAGCGCGGTGCCCAGGGGTACCGCCTCGGACTGCGCACCGCCGAGCTGGGCGGCGCCTTCGCCGCGCAGTTCAACCAGGTGCGGGAGTTCTATGACATCTGCGACGCCTCGCCGGTGCTCGCCGGCGAGCTCGTGCAGATCGCGATCCTCGACGGTGCCGACGCCCTCTACATCGCCCGGCACGAGGGGTCGCGCTCGCTGCGCATCGGGACCCCGTTGGGCTCGCGGCTGCCCGCGGCCCTCAGTGCGACGGGGCGGGCGATGCTCTCCACGCTGACGGATGCCGAGGTGACGGCCCTCGTCGGGCGGGACGCGGTCTTCCCTTCGGTGACGCAGAACTCGACGCGCGACCTGGCGGGGCTGCTGAGCCGGCTCGTCGAGGCGCGCGAGCGCGGGTGGGCACTCGACGCCGAGGAGTCGTTCCCGGGCATCGTGGGCGTCGCCGTCCCGCTCGAGGGGTGGGCGCCGGGCGACCCGCAGCTCGCGATCGGTGTCGGCATCCCCGTCGCCGAGGCGACGCCGGAGCATGTCGACGCCGTCGCCGCGGCTCTCCGTGACGTCGCGCGCCAGCTGACGAACCCGTTCAGCGCGGCCGCACGTCGCGGCTGACGACCTCGCGCCGGCCCGGGAAGCGATTTTCTGCGCGCCGACCGCGTTCAACATATTGAACTATGTCCACTGGGTTGATACTCTGATCGCACACGCGGCCCAGCCGTGCCGATCAAAGGAGATGGCAGTGACAGAGCTTCGACCCCCCGTCACCGCGAGTGCGGCCGACGACCCCGAGTACGCGGCGAACCTTCGCCGGGCCACGCTGGCCTCCAGCATCGGCAGCGCGCTCGAGTACTTCGACTTCGCCCTCTACGGGCTGTCGACCGCGCTGATCTTCAACGTGCTCTTCTTCTCGCAGGACGACCCGGCGATGGCGACGGTGGCGGCGTTCGCGACCTTCGGCGTCGGCTTCGTCGCCCGCCCGTTCGGCGGCTTATTCTTCGGCGTGCTCGGCGACCGCCTCGGGCGCAAGTGGGTCCTCGTCATCACGATCCTCCTGATGGGCGGAGCCTCCACCGCCATCGGCCTGCTGCCCACCTATGCGCAGATCGGCCTGTGGGCCCCGGCCCTCCTCGTGCTCATGCGCCTTCTGCAGGGCTTCGGCGCCGGCGCCGAGCAGGCGGGCGCGACCGTGCTCATGGCGGAGTACGCCCCGGTGCGCCGACGCGGCTTCTTCTCGGCGCTGCCGTTCATCGGCATCCAGGCCGGCACGCTGCTGGCCGCCGTGGTCTTCAGCCTGATCACCCTCCTGCCCGATGACCAGCTGCTCACGTGGGGGTGGCGCGTCCCGTTCCTGTGCTCGTTCGCCCTCATCCTCGTCGCCCTCTTCATCCGCATGCGCCTTCGCGAGACGCCGACGTTCGTCGAGCTGGAGAAGCATGAGCAGATCAACGACCGTCCGGTGCGGGAGATCTTCGGCCACGGCCTGCCCGGCGTGATCGTCGGCATCGGTCTGCGGATGGCCGAGAACGGCGGCTCGTACATGTTCAACACCCTCGCGCTCACCTTCTTCGTCGCCGTCGCCGGGCACAACGCCGACAAGAGCCTGCTGACCTGGGGCGTCACGCTGGGCTCGCTCATCGGCATCTTCACCGTCCCGCTGTCGGGCGCCCTGTCGGATCGGATGGGACGGCGCACCGTCTACCGGATGGGCTCGCTGTTCCTGCTCGCGTACGCCTTCCCCGCCTGGTGGCTGCTCACCCTCGGCAACCACGCGATCGCCATCGCGGTGATCGCCGTCGGCATCGGCTTCGGGGTGAACGTCATGCTCGGACCGCAGTGCGCGATGCTGCCCGAGCTGTTCGGCAACCGCCACCGCTACCTCGGCGTCGCGATGGCGCGCGAGCTGTCCGCGGTGCTCGCGGGCGGCCTGGCCGGCGTGCTGGGTGCCTACCTGATCGCCGTCAGCGGCGGCAACTGGGTGCTCCTCGGCATCTACATGGCGACACTGGCCCTCATCACCACGGCCTCCACCTTCCTCGTCCCGGAGACCCTGCGGCGAGACCTCACGCGCCTGGACGACGCCGTGAAGGTGTCGCGCGACGAGTCGGGGGAGGGCGTGTCTTCCACGACCGTGACGATCCGGACGGTCCGCTGGTGACGCGGTCCGCGCGCCTGGGGGAGTTCGCGGCGGAGTCCGCGGGGGAGTTCGCGACGGAGTTCCCGTGCTGATCGGTCGCGCCCGCATCGGAGGGGAGATCGTCGATGTGCGGTGGAGTCCCGACGGTCCGGTCCCGATCGGCTCGCCGTTCGCGGCCTTCGCGTCGGGGACGCTCCCGGTCGACACCGGCGCGCCGCGAGGGGACGCCGTGCTGCTGGCCCCGGCCGACCCGGGGGTGCTCGTCGGCATCGCGCAGAACGGTCCCGATCACGTCGCGCCCGTCCAGGCGTGGCTGAAGAGCCCCCGCACGGTGGTCGCCTCCGGCGTCGCGGTCCGCCTGCGCCGCGACGCGGGCCGTACGGTCGCGGAAGGCGAGATCGCGGTCGTGATCGGCCGCGACACCGCCGGTCTCACCGCGCAGACGGCGGAGCGCTATGTGCTGGGCGTGACGGCCGTGAACGATCTGTCCAGTCCCGATCGTGCGAGGGTGGACGTGCGCAACTTCGAGTCCAAGTCGGGCATCGGCTACACGCCGCTCGGGCCGTGGATCGACACCGCGGCCGACATCGACCGCGTCGCGCTACGTCTCGAGATCGACGGCGCGGCGATCGCCGAGACGGATGCCGCGGCCCTGCCGGTCCCGATCCGCGACTGCCTGGCCTACGTGGCGTCGTGGACGCCGCTCGGCCCCGGCGACGTCGTGATGATGGGGGCGCCGTTCAGTGCCGGTGAGGTGAGACCGGGTCAGCGGATGGACGTCGTGGTGGGCGCGGTGCGCCTCACGACGCCGACCGCGTGAGGGCGGCGTCCCGGTCAGAGGTGAGCGACCTCGCGGGAGACGAGCGTGAGGTGCTCGCGCGCCGAGGCCTCGGCCGTCGCCCCGTCGCGGAGGGTGATCGCCCGGGCCGTCGCCACGTGCGCTTCCAGCGTCCCCACGCGCGGCATGCCGGGGGTGAGGCCGCGCACGGCGCGTCCGCGCAGGATCTCGGCGATCGGCGCGCTGAGCTTGCCGAACAGCGGATTGCCGCCGGCCTGCAGCAGCAGCGAGTGGTAGGCGATGTCGACCTCGAGGTACTCGTCGGAGTCTCCGAGTCCCTCGGCGCCGAGCTCGCTCAACCGCACGGCCAGCTCCAGGAGCCGCGCGCGGTCGGCATCGCTGCCGCGCTCCGCCGCCACCCGGGCGGCGATCGGCTCCACGGCGATGCGCAGCTCGGTCAGCTCGACCAGCACGTCGCGGCGGCGCGGGCCGTCGAGGCTCCACTCGATGACGTTCGCATCGAGACTGTCCCATTCCTCCCGTGGGCGCACGACCAGACCGACCCGGCGTCGGGAGCGCAGGAACCCGTGGGCCTCGAGCACGCGGACCGCTTCCCGCACGACGGTGCGGGAGGCCGCGAACTCCTGCTCCAGCGCCGCGACGGTCATGCCGGTGCCGGGGCTGAGCTCGCCGCCGGCGATACGGCGGCCGAGGGTCTCGACGATGTGCGCGTGCGACGCGGTCGGGGTCGTGGGGGGCATCGGTGTCCTTCTGTCCCGGCCCACGCTACCGGTGCGGGTGCGCCGCGGAGGAGGGGTCGCCGGGAAAAAGTATGATCAATGGGTTGCAATAAGTACTACTTTTGTGTCAGCGTGGTGACGCCGCCGGGAACGACCCCGGCGCATGGACGATTCATCGGAGAAGCCCCATGCAAGACTGGACACAGACCCTGGGCGCCGTGCCCTTGCTGCTCATCGCGGCCGGCGCGATCGCCCTGATCCTCGTCCTCATCATCGGAGCGAGGATGCACGCCTTCCTCGTGCTCGTGCTCGTCTCGCTGCTCACGGCGCTCGTCACCGGCATCCCGATCGACAGCGTGGGCAAGGTGCTCATCGACAGCTTCAGCGGCACCGTCGGCGCCGTGGCGCTGCTCGTGGGTCTCGGCGCCATGCTGGGCGCGCTCGTGGAGACGTCGGGCGGTGCGCGCGTGCTGGCCGAGAAGATGGTGTCCGTCTTCGGTGAGAAACGGGCCGCGTTCGCCCTCGGCGTGGCCTCGCTCATCATGGGATTCCCGATGTTCTTCGACGCGGGACTCATCGTGATGCTCCCGGTGATCTTCGCCGTCGGACGACGCATCGGCGGCAAGCACATGCTGCTCTACGGCATCAGTGCCGCCGCCGCGTTCTCGGTCATGCACGTCTTCGTGCCGCCGCACCCGGGGCCCATCACGGCCAGTGAGACGTACGGAGCGAATCTCGGGCTCGTCCTCCTCATCGGTCTCGTCGTCGCGCTGCCGACGTGGTACCTCACCGGCTACCTGTGGGCGAAGTTCACCGACAAGCGCATCCCGCTGGCGATCGTCGACCTCTTCGGCGGCCGCGACGTCGAGCCGACCAACCCGCCCAAGGCCGGCACCGTGATCGGGGTGCTCGCGATCCCGCTCGTGCTGATCCTGCTCAACACGGGCATGTCGGCGCTCGTGTCCGCCGGGGTCGTGGACGGCACGCTCGTCTGGGTGCAGGCGCTGCGCCTGATCGGCACCAGCCAGATCGCCCTGCTCATCTCCGTGCTCGTCGCCCTGTTCGTGCTCGGCACCCGCCGGGGTGTGCACGGGACGGCGCTCGAGAAGATCGTCGACTCCGCCCTCGGGCCCATCTGCTCGGTCGTGCTCATCACCGGCGCCGGCGGCATGTTCGGCGGTGTGCTGCGGGCCTCCGGCATCGGCACCGCGCTGTCCGACTCGCTCGCCTCGATCGGCATCCCGGTCATCTTCGCCGCCTACCTCATCGCGGTCGTCCTGCGCGTCGCCCAGGGCTCGGCGACGGTGGCCCTGGTCACGGCCGCGGGCCTGGTCTCGCCCGCGGTCCTCGCCGCCGGCTTCAGCCCCCTGCAGGTCGCCTGCGTCGTCCTGGCGACGGCCGCCGGATCGGTCTTCGCCGGCCACGTCAACGACTCGGGCTTCTGGCTCGTCGGGAGGCTGATGGGCATGGACGTGAAGACGACGCTGAAGACCTGGACCGTGCAGCAGGCGCTGGAATCGGTCGTCGGCTTCGCCTTCGTCCTCGTGATCTTCGGGGCGGTGTCCCTTGTCTGAGCTCTTCGACCTCACCGGCCGGCTCGCCCTCGTCACCGGGTCGTCGCGCGGCCTCGGCCAGAGTCTCGCCGCAGGCCTGGCCGATGCCGGGGCGCGGGTCGTGGTGCACGGCCGCGATCGCGCGACGGTCGACGCCAGCGCCGACCTGCTGGCCGAGCGGACCGGCGCGCGCGCGGAGACGGTCGTCTTCGACGTGACGGATGCCGCGGCCGTCGAAGCGGCGATCGCCGAGCTGACGGCGCGCGTCGGCGTCCCCGACATCCTGGTCAACAACGCCGGCATCCAGCGCCGCGCCCCGTTCGCCGAGTTCTCGGTGTCGGACTGGGACGACGTGATCGCCACGAACCTCTCGAGCGCGTTCTACGTCTCGCGTTTCGTGGCTCCCGGCATGATCGCGCGCGGCTCGGGCAAGATCATCAACATCGCCTCCGTGCAGTCGGCCCTGGCCCGGCGGACGATCGCCCCGTACTCGGCCAGCAAGGGCGGGATCGCCCAGCTCACCCGGGGCATGGCCGCCGACCTCGCCGGCCACGGCATCCAGGTCAACACGCTGTCGCCGGGCTATTTCGCGACCGAGATGAACGCGGCGCTCGTGGCCGACGCCGAGTTCACGGCCTGGGTGTCGCAGCGCACGCCGGCGGGGCGCTGGGGTCGGGTGTCGGAGCTGCGCGGTCCGCTCGTGTTCCTGGCCTCCGCGGCGAGCGACTTCGTGAGCGGGCAGAACCTGTTCGTCGACGGCGGCATGACCGCGGTCGTGTGATCGAGAGAAGAGAACGATGGATGCTGTTGTCATCAGCGGGCGCGAGGCGCTGACGGTCGAGGACCGGCCGCTGCCCGCCTGCGCGCCCGGACAGGTGCTGCTGCGCGTGGGGTACGTCGGGATCTGCGGATCGGACCTGCACTACTACTTCGACGGCGCGAACGGCGCGTTCGTCGTGACCGAGCCGCTCGTTCCCGGGCACGAGGTGTCGGGCTGGGTCGCCCACGACCCGTCGGGGGTGCTGGCCGAGGGGGCGCCGGTGACGGTCCATCCCGCGCGCTTCGGGCAGCGCAGCCCCGCGCTCGCGGAGGCGCCGCATCTCTGGCCCGGCGGCTCGTACCTGGGCAGCGCCTCGACGACGCCGCACACCCAGGGGGCGATGGCCGCGTACGTCACTGTCGAGGCGTCGATGGTGCGCCCGCTCCCGGACACGCTTCCCGTGCGTCGCGCGGTTCTGGCCGAACCCTTGGCCGTGGCGCTCCACGGGGCCTCCCGGGCGGGGGAGCTGACCGGCGCGCGCGTGCTGGTGTGCGGCGCGGGGCCGATCGGCCTGCTGGCGGCGGTGGCGGCCCGTGCCCGCGGGGCCGCGAGCGTCGAGGTGTCGGATCTCCTCCCCGAGGCGCTGGAGCGCGCGAGCGCGGTCGGTGCGGATCGCGTCTGGCGGGTCGGCGTCGATGCGATCCCCGATGACGCCTACGACGTGGTCCTGGAGTGCTCCGGGGCTGCCGCCGCGGTGAGCACGGCGATCGCGGCGGTGCGCCGACGCGGCACGGTCGTGCAGATCGGGATGCTGCCGAACGAGCCCCGCCCCGTGAACCTCGCCCCGCTCGTGGCGAAGGAGGCGACGCTGCGCGGGGCGTTCCGCTTCCTGGACGAGATGGAGGAGGCGATCGGGCTGCTGGACGCGCAGCCCGCCGTCGAGAGTGTGATCACGCACGAGTTCTCGCCGTGCGAGGCGGTCGCCGCGTTCGAGACCGCCCGCCGATCGGCTGTGAGCGCGAAGGTCGTCGTCGCCTTCACAGGCGCCGGGGCGACGGAGGGATGACGATGGTGCACCGCGCAGCGCGGATCGTGGTCATGGGGCCGAGCGGGTCGGGCAAGACCGCCGTCGGCGCCGCCCTGGCCGTCGATTTCGGCGTCGATTTCGTGGACGCCGACGATCTGCACCCGCCGGCGAACGTCGCCAAGATGGAGTCGGGCGTGCCCCTCGACGACGACGACCGGATGCCGTGGCTCGATGTCGTGGGCGCGCGGCTGGCCGCGTCGCCGGGACTGGTGATCGCCTGCTCCGCTCTGGCCCGTCGCTACCGCGACCGCATCCGCGCCGCCGCTCCCGACGTCCGTTTCGTGGAGCTGCGGGTGTCGCGGGCGGAGCTGGATCGGCGCATGCGGTCGCGTCAGCACTTCATGCCGGTGGCGCTGCTGGAGTCGCAGCTCGCGACCCTCGAGCATCTGGAGGCCGACGAGGACGGCGTCGCCGTCGACAACGTCGGGGGCATCATCGAGGTGGCCGGCCGCGCCCGCGGGCTGCTGGACGCGGCGCCGCACCCGTAGCCGGCCGACGCGCCCCGGCGGGGGAGCGTGCACCGGCCGTCGCCCCGATACGCTCGAATCGAGGCGCGTCGGGGGCACGGGGCGGCGGGCCGCGGGATGCCGAACGGAGGTCGAGATGGCGCGGATCGTACTGATGGGGTCGACGGATGCCGCGGTCGAGCTCACCGGAGCAGCGCTCGCCGCGCGCCTGCGTGCCCGCTACATCGACGGCGACGAGTTACGGCCGCCCGCGCGCCGGCGGCGTCGGCGCGGGGAACCGACGCCGGCGGCGTCGGATGCCGAGATCTGGCTGGATGCGCTTCGACTCGTCCTCGTGGAGGCGCCTGCGGTCGTGGTGACGACGGGCCCCCTCACCCGCGTCGCCCGAGACGCCGTGCGCGCGCGCGTGCGCGACGTCGTCTTCGTCGAACTGGTCGGCCGCCAGAGCGTCGGCGAGCCCCTCACCCAGGACGAGGCGGGCTTCCGCCTGGCGGCGGGCACCGATCTGCAGGCCGTGGTCGATCGGGTCGCCGATCTGCTCACGGCGCGGTGAGATGCGCCGCCCCGGGCGGAGGCGCGGCGCGGCGGTACCGGATCAGTCCTTGCGGTAGCCGGAGCGGCCGAGTGTGAAGAGGGCCCCGATGACGGCGACCGTCGCCCCCACCGACATGAGTCCGATGATCCACAGGAGTGCGTGCGACATCCAGCCGTAGTCCATGGGTTCCTCCGGAGTGAGAGACGGGTGAGCGGGGCCGCGGCCGCGCGAGAGGGCCCGATCCGGGCACCGTCTCCATGCTAGCGGGGTCGCTGATAGACTGATGTCCTCCCTCGGCGAGGGATGCCGCGCGTACTCGCACCGGCATCCGTGATCGACGCGGTGTTGCGGGCCCACGCGACTCGGACGACAGTCCGGGCGGGCTCTCCTCACGTGCACACGTTCGAGTCGAGACCCAGACCCAGACCAGGGCGCCACAGCCCGCAAGGAGAATCCATCATGTCGACCGAGACCGACACCAAGGTCATCGCCGAGCTTCGCGAGAACTTCGGCAAGGGCTTCGCCCGCCGCCTGCGCGCCGCCGGCCAGATCCCCGCCGTCATCTACGGCCACGGCACCGACCCGGTGCACGTCGCCCTTCCCGGCCACCAGGTCGCGCTGCTCATCCGCCGCGCCAACGCGGTGCTCGAGCTCGACGTGAACGGCACGCAGCAGCTCACGCTGGTCAAGGACGTCCAGAAGGACCCCGTGCACCAGATCATCGAGCACATCGACCTGCTCGTCGTGAAGAAGGGCGAGAAGGTCCAGGTCGACGTTCCCGTCGTCGTGCTGGGCGAGCCCTTCGCGGGCACGATCGTCAACCTCGACAACGCGACGGTGTCGCTCGAGGTCGAGGCCACCCACATCCCCGAGAACGTCGAGGTCGACGTCGAGGGACTCGAGGACGGCACCCACATCACCGCCGCCGACCTGAAGCTGCCCGCGGGCGCGTCGCTGGTGACCGAGCCGGAGACGCTCATCGTCGCCATCTCGGTGCCGGCTGCGACCAACGCCGAGGCCGACGAGATCGAGGCGGCCGACGAGGCCGTCGCCGAGGAGCAGTCGGAAGAGGCCGCCGAGTAATCGACGCGTCATGACCGGAGCCCGCCGCCACCGATACTGGTGGGGCGGGCTTCGTCGTCCCGCGATCAGTGGAGGAGAGGACATGCCCGAGACCTGGCTCGTGGTCGGCCTGGGAAACCCCGGCGCACGGTACGAGAGCACCCGGCACAACGTCGGGCAGATGGTGATCGCGGAGCTCGCCGCCCGCCGGTCCGAGACGCTGCGCGCGCACAAGGCCCAGGCCCGGGTCGCGGAGACCTGGCTGCGCCCCGGCGGCGCGAAGCTCGTGCTCGCGGCGCCGAACTCCTTCATGAACGTCTCCGGCGGTCCCGTCTCCCAGCTGGCACGGTTCTACGACATCCCGGCGGAGCGGATCGTCCTCGTCCACGACGAGCTCGACATCCCCTTCGACACCGTGAAGCTGAAGACGGGGGGCGGTCACGGCGGTCACAACGGCATCCGCGACGTCGCGAAGGCTCTCGGCACGCCGGACTTCCCGCGGGTGCGGGTGGGGATCGGTCGCCCGCCCGGCAGACAGGATCCCGCGGACTGGGTGCTCGACCCGTTCTCGAGCGCGGAGCGCGCCGCGCTGCCGGTGCTCGTCTCCGACGCCGCCGACGCGGTGGAGCTGCTCGTCGAGGACGGCCTCCTCGCGGCGCAGCAGAAGCACCACGCACCGCGCTCCTGACCTCGCGGGCGAGGCCGAGCGTCCGTTCTCGGACCGGGGCGGCTCAGTAGTACACGGGCGTCGCGGCGACGATACCGACGATGACCGCGGCCGTGACGGCGACGCCGTAGAGGATCGGGCCAGCCGCGGCCACGATGACGGCGGCGATGCCCTGCCCGCGCCCGCGCCGCGTCGTGATCGCGACGATGCCCTGCACGAGGGCCCACAGGCCCAGGACGGTCCCCGCCCAGAAGCCGATCTCGGCCCAGAGCACGAGGCCGCGCACGGGGCTGAGCAGTGCCAGCACCTGGTCGTCGGAGAGGTTCTCCAGCGCCGCGGTCGAAGACACTCCCGCGTGCGCGACCGCCCCGCTGGCGGCGGCGAACGCGGTGACGGTGCTCAGCACCGTCGCGAGGACGACGGCGACGATCGCGACGATGAGCGCGATCGTGCCGAGGGCGCGTGACGGCGACGCGGCGGGTGCCGCCGCGCCCGGATACCCGGGTGCGGTGCCATAGGTCGGGGCGGCGCCGTAGGTCGGGGCGGCGCCGTGAGCCGGCGCGGGTGCCGGCGCGGGCGCGCCCGCAGCGGTGACGGGAGACGGGGCGGCCTGAGGGGGCGCCGCGGGGT
>NZ_JBXAFF010000014.1:23960-70817 GCF_058792815.1 Microbacterium sp. MPR-TSA4 | reverse complement strand
ATCGGATGCCGCGCGTCGCGGCATCCGATTCTGTTCACTCCCTCCGATTCCGGGAGTCGGTGGCGTCGCTCAGGACGCGAGCTCCCGCGCCGGCGGCGCACTGGCCGTCAGCGAGATGACGCCGTAGTCCCAGCCCTTGCGGCGGTAGACGACGCTCGGGTGATCGGTGCGCGCGTCGATGAAGAGGAAGAAGTCGTGGCCCACGAGCTCCATCCGGTCCACGGCCTCCTCGACCGTCATCCACTCGGCGTCGAAGTTCTTCGTGCGGATGACGACCGGGGTGTAGTCGTCCTCGCCCTCGTCGCCCACGGCGATCGGGATCTCGCCGGTCGCGACGGCACGCAGCGTCTCGACCGAGGCCGGCTGCAGATCGATGCCGGACAGCGCGCCGCTGCCCTTGTCCAGCTTGGCTCCCCGCGGGTGGTTACGGGCATCCACCCTCTTGTCCTTGGCACGCCGCAACTGCTCGGCGAGCTTGTCGACGGCCATGTCCAGCGCCGTGAACTTGTCGCCGTCGGTGGCCTCCGCACGCACCAGCGGGCCCTTGCCGGTGACGGTGAGCTCGACGGTCTCCTCCTCGCGACTGCCGTTGTGATAGGCGCGGTGAGTGACCTTGACGTCGAGCCGCTGCGCCCGCGGCGCCAGCGTTCCGATGCGAACGGACTTCTCTTCGGTGACGGTGCGGAAACGATCGGAGATGCTCACGCCCACGCCGACGATGCTAGTTTCCATCCTGACCTCCTTGTTCCGGGTCCGGCCGGTCAAGGGCGGACCCTGAGTTCGCCTTGGTCCCTCCCACGCTATCGGGGTGCCGCGCCCGTGTCACCTGCGAATCGCCGTCGCGATCCGTGAGCATCCGCGATGAATCCGGGCTCACCGGGCGTGTCGGGCCGTGGCGGCCACCGTCGCCGCTCCGACGACCCGCGCGCCGGCGTCGGTGAGGGCCCGCGCGGCCTCGCGCAGGGTCGCTCCCGTGGTGACGACGTCGTCGACGATCAGCACCGGAGCCCCCTCGACGCCGCGGGCGCACATCGTGCCCGCGACGTTCTGCGCACGGGCCGCCCTTCCCAGACCGCGCTGATCCGCCACCGCGCCGACCGTCCGCAGCGCCCGCAGCGGTCGGAGTCCGCCGCGGCGCGCGATCAGCCCCGCCACTTCGTGTCCGCGACGCCGGAACGCGGCCCGGGACGAGGGGACGGGAACCACCAGGACGTCCTCGACCGGGCCCCCGGCGGCGGCCTCCGCCGCGGCCGCGAGGGCGGCCCCGAGCGGTCGTGCGAGTGCGGTGCGGCCGTCTTCCTTGAGCGCGCGCAGGACACGCGCGGGCACGCCCGAGAACTCTCGCGCCGAGAAGACGGCCAGGCCCGCGTCGAGCCTGCCGCGACGGACGCGCGGAGCGAGCTCGTCGTGGCAGGCCGGGCACAGTCCGACGTCCGGGACGTCGCAGCCGGCGCACCGGATCGGCAGCAGCAGGCTCAGCGCCTCGGCACCCGCATCGCGGAGGACCGCGCCCAGCCCGCCCGGTGCTCGTGGGGATGCGCTCACGCCCCTCAGCCTCGCCGTCGCGTGCGCGCCGCGGGGCCCGGAGCGCACCATCGGGGGGATGCCGCGCGCCCGCGCTCCCCGGGGAGGAGCCGGCGCGGGATCAGCGGGGCGCGCCCTGCTGGATCGCGAGCACGCGGACGTCGCCGACCAGCTGCTGCCAGTTGGCGCCGCGCTGGGCGTACACCTCGCCGTCGGCATCCCGCACGCGCGCGCTGTCTTTCTGCCCGGCGACCGTCGTCGTGTCGCCCGGGGTGCGGCTCGCTGAGGCGAACCCGCCCACGGTGAGCGTCTCGAGGTACTGGTCCTCGCCGTCGCTCGTGAGCACCCCGAGCGTGCTGCCGTCGAGCCAGGTGAGGGCCGTCGCCGGTCCGGGCAGGGTGTCGAGCACCTTCTCGGGCGACTCGATCGAGGTCGGCACACCGTTGCGATCGCGCTGGATCCCCGCGCCCCAGATCGCGTAGCGGTCGCCGTCGCGGACCGCCGCGACCAGGCGCGTGCCGTCGCGGGACACGCGCTGCGCGAGGATCTGCGAGGCGCCCGACCACCCGCCGGCGACCGTGACGATCGTGCCGTCGGGGGCGTAGGCCCGCACGGCGCTCGGGGCGTCGGTGGGCACCGTCCAGATGTACCCCGACGGGTCGATCGAGGGCGCGATGAGGCCGGCGCGCTGGTCCAGCCGCTGGGTGGGCGCATCGGCGTGCACCGCGAGCACGGCGCCCGACACGTCGCGGACCGCGGCCGTCGTGCGATCCGCATTGACCTCGATGTCGGTCGTCGCGATGTCGAGGATCGCGTCGGACAGCCCGGCGATCGGTGTCACCGTCGAGCCCGACGCGAATCCGAAGGCCGCCTCCGTGCGGACGACCGGGTTGGAGGCGACGGCGGTCGAGCGCACGTCGACCTTCTGCGCCATCAGCGCCTGCCCTCCCGGCAGGATCATGTCGACACCGCTGATACCGGCCGTGCCGAGACTCGCCTCGAGTTGCGTCTGCATGCGGTCCAGCGCCACCTGGTCGAGGTTCCGCGCGCCGTCCTGCAGCGTCACCTGTGCGACGTTCGACTGCCGCGGCACCGAGGTCAGCTCCAGGCGGGCGCCGTCGGTGAAGGCGCTCACGACCGCACCGCGCAGCCACGGCGCCGGTGAGCCGTCGACCAGTCCCTCCGCGATGTTCGTGGCGGCGTAGTAGCGGGGGAACCACCGCACGTCGGGGACCAGGTAGGTCCACGTGGGGTCGAAGTACATGAGCGAGTATGCGTCGAACACCGTCGCGAACCGCGTCTGGTCGAGCACGATGCCGTCCGGCGCCTGCGTGATGCGCCACTGGCCGTCCGCCTGCTGCGCCAGTTTGAACGACAGGGGGATGTCGCCGTCGTCGGATGCCGGGGTCAGCTCGCCCGTGGCATCCACCGTCGCCACCGGCGCGACGCTCAGCACGAACTCCGCGGTGCCCGTCTGCTGCAGCGTCCGCTGCCCGGCCGCGTACACGGTGACACCGGCCTGCGGCTTCCACGTGCCCTTGAAGCTCGGCGCGAGGAACTGCTGGGCCGTCTCCCAGTTGTTGCTGGGACCGGTGCCGGCGGCGATGAAGCCCTCGACGATCTGCTGGGGCGTCGCATCCTGCACGGGCCCCTTGGGGATGAACGCGAAGTCGGCGGAGCCGTCGTCGTCGACGATGCGCACGCCCGGGTTGACCGGGCCCGAGGTCGGCAGGCCGGCGCACGCGACGAGCGCCGTCGAGAGCAGGGCGGCGAGGAGGGCGGCGGCGGCGCCGCGCAGGCGGATACGCATCATGGGCGACTCCCCCGGTCGAACACGGTGATCGGCTGCGTGAGACCGAGGTCGTCCAGCGAGACCCCGTCCTCGACGGGATCGACCGGGATCGGCGAGGCCCCGTCGAGCGGCTGGCCCTGACGCGGCAGCGTGAGCACGAAGTTCGTCCCGCGGCCGAGCTCGGACCAGACCGACAGGCTGCCGCCGTGCAGCTTGGCGTCGCCGAGCGCGATCGACAGGCCGAGGCCCGTGCCGCCGATGGTGCGCTTGCGCGACGGGTCGGCGCGCCAGAACCGATCGAACACCCGCTCCGCATCGGCCGCGCTCATCCCGAGACCGTAGTCGCGCACGCCGATCGCCACGGCCCGCTGATTGCTGTCCACCGTCACGACGATGGGGCGTCCCTCGCCGTGCTCGATCGCGTTGCCGAGGAGGTTGCGGACGACGCGGCGTACCCGCCGCGGATCCATCTCGACCGGCGAGTACCCGCCGGGGGCGACCAGCCGCACGTCGGTGCCGTGCTGCTCCGCGAGCTGCTGCATCGATGCGATGACGTCCTCCGCGAGGTGGGCCAGGCTCGTGGGCTCGTACTCGAGCTGCACGGAGCCGGCGTCGTATCGGCTGATCTCCAGGAGGTCGGTCAGCAGCGTCTCGAAGCGCTGCACCTGCGCGTGCAACAGCTCGGCGGCGCGGGCGGTCGTCGGATCGAAGCTCTCCCGCTGGTCGTTGAGCATGTCGCTGGCCAGACGGATGGTCGTCAGCGGGGTGCGCAGCTCGTGGGAGACGTCGGAGACGAAGCGCTGCTGGACGAGCGACAGCTCCGCCAGCTCCTTGATCTGCGCCTCGATGCTGTCGGCCATCGCGTTGAAGGACCGGCCCAGCGTCGCGAACTCGTCCTCGCCGCGAACCGGCAGCCGCACGGCCAGGTCGCCGGCGGCGAGCGTGGCGCTCGTCTCCGCCGCCTCGGCGATCGGCACCGTCACGGAGCGCAGGACGAACCACGAGATGGCGGCGATGAGGACGACCAGTCCCGCGCCGACCAACCAGAGCGTCACCTGCACGAACTGCAGGGTCTGCTGCTCGGGGGCGAAGTCATACGCGAAGTAGAACTCGTAGGCTCCGACCTCGGGGAACACGAGCTGCTGGCCGATCACGACGCCGGGCACCGTGCTGCCGTCGGACTCGGCGAGCCCGACCGACTGCCACCAGCGCTTCTCGGCATCCCCCTGCACGGCGCTGCGCAGCCCCGGCGTGATGAGACCGACGTTGAGGCCGCCCTTCTGGAAGTCCTGGGGCGCGATCGTCGACGGGGCGTCCGAGATGCGGAAGGCGGCGATCATGTCCGTGCCGGCCTGTCGTGCGATCGAGTCGGTCACGTTGTTCCACAGGGACTGGAGCGCGGCGCCGTCCCCGTCGATCTGCGCGGCGTTGAGGGTCTGCTGCGTGGACTGCGTCGCCCGCTGCACCGACTCCTGCACCTGCTGGACGCGCGACTCGAAGAGGTCGTTCTGGATCGCGAGGGCCATCGCGACGAACGCGATCAGGATCGCGAACGCCGTGGCGCCGATCGTGATGACGAGCGTCCGGAACCGCAGCGAACGCGTCCAGGCGTAGGCCACGCGACGCGGCCAGGTGCGCCAGTCGCGCCACCCGGTCATCGTCGGCACGGTCGCCGTCTGCGGCGTCATCGTGGGCCGATCAGACCACCGCGCCGGCGCGGTAGCCGACCCCGCGCACCGTCATGACGATCCGCGGGTTGTCGGGGTCGATCTCGACCTTGGCGCGCAGACGCTGCACGTGCACGTTCACGAGGCGCGTGTCCGCCTTGTAGTGGTAGCCCCACACCTGCTCGAGGAGCATCTCGCGGGAGAACACCTGCTGCGGCTTGGAGGCCAGCGCCACCAGCAGCTCGAACTCGAGCGGGGTGAGCGCGATCACCTCGTTCCCCCGGCGCACCTCGTGCGCGGCCACGTCGACGACGACGTCGCCGATGCGCAGGTCGTCGCCCGCCGGCTCGGCGGCGGGGCGCAGCCGCGTACGGATGCGCGCGACGAGCTCCTTCGGGTTGAACGGCTTGACGATGTAGTCGTCCGCGCCCGATTCGAGCCCGCGGACGACGTCGGCGGTGTCGGTGCGCGCGGTCAGCATGATGATCGGAACGCCCGACTCGGAGCGGATGCGCGTGCAGATCTCGATGCCGTCCATGCCGGGAAGCATGAGGTCGAGCAGCACGAGGTCGGGGCGCTCCTCGCGCCACACGTCGACGGCGACGGTGCCATCGGCGCAGAACAGCGGTTCGAAGCCCTCGGTGCGCAGCACGATGCCGATCATCTCGGCGAGCGCGACGTCGTCGTCGACAACGAGGATGCGGGAAGTCATATGGCCTGGTTCGTCCTTCGGGTGGGCCGGATGCCGCCGACGCGGCAGGGCGCAGGAACACAGTATCGGACGCTCCTGGGATGGCACCGAGTGCCGCGCAGACGATGACGGGTCCGGGACGCTGTCCCGGACCCGTCATCGTCGACGTCCCGCCGCGGCGACCGCTACTGCAGAGCGGGCAGCTTGTCGTCGCTGTTGAGGGCGCGGAACAGGAGCGCGGCCAACGCGCCGCCGACCAGCGGGGCCAGGAAGTACAGCCAGTAGGCGCCGATGTCGAAGATGCCCGTGATGGACAGCCCCAGCGCGACGGCCGGGTTGAAGCCGCCGCCGGAGATGCCTCCCACGGCCACGGCGCCGACGAAGACCGTCGAGCCGATCGCGAGACCGTAGAACGAGTTGTGGACGTTGGACTTGGTGGTCGCGACGTTGAGCACGACGTACACGAGCACGAAGGTCCAGAGCGCCTCGACGAGGAACGCGGGGCCGATCTCGATCTTGGCGGGCTCGTCCGCGACGGGCCAGAGCGCGAAGCTGACGGCCGCCGCGAGCGCTCCGGCCGCGAGCTGGGCGACGACGTACGAGACGAATCGCGTCAGGCTGATGGCGCCGCGCAGCCAGGCGCCGAGCGAGACCGCCGGGTTCAGGTGGGCGCCGGAGATGTGTCCGGTCGCGAACACCATGATCATGAGTGCGAAGCCGATGGCGAGGGGGGTCAGGGCGCTGCCGCTGTTGACGGCGCCGATGATGGCGAACACGAAGATGAACGTGCCGATGAACTCGGCGAGGGGGTTGCGCAACGAATCCTTCATGATGAGCTCCTGTGGTCATCGCCGGTCCCTTCCGGCTCAGCACGACCATAGTGCACTCCCAGCGCTTTCCCAGGCAGCCGCGCGAGAACTCCCTCCACGCCGAACCGGGCCCCCTCCGATCGGAGAGGGCCCGGCATCCGCGCAGCGCGGTCAGCGGTGCAGGTCGAACCGGTCCAGCTCGGTGACCTTGCCCCACGCGGCGGCGAAGTCGCGCACGAACTTCTCGGTGGCGTCGTCCGAGGCGTACACCTCGGCCAGCGCGCGCAGCTCGGAGTTCGAGCTGAACAGCAGGTCGACGCGGGTGCCGACGCCGACCTTCTCGCCGCTGCCGTCCTTCGTCCCGGCGAACGCGTGGGCTCCGGGATCCAGCGGCTTCCAGGTCGTGCCGAGATCGAGCAGCGTGACGAAGTAGTCGTTCGTCAGCACGCCGACGCGGTCGGTGAACACGCCGTAGGGCGAGCCGTCCCAGTTGGCCCCGAGCACGCGCAGACCGCCGACGAGGACCGTCATCTCCGGCGCCGTGAGGGTGAGCAGGTTCGCCTTGTCGAGGAGGTGGTACTCGGCGGGCATCGCCGCCAGCGGACCCTGGTAGTTGCGGAACCCGTCGGCCGCGGGCTCCAGGTAGCCGAAGGACTCGACGTCGGTCTGCTCCTGCGACGCGTCGGTGCGCCCCGCGTGGAACGGGATCTCCACCTCCACGCCCGCGTCGGCGGCCGCCTTCTCGACCGCCGCGTTGCCCGCGATGACGATCAGATCGGCGAGGGAGACCTCGATGCCCGCCTGTGCGGCGTCGGCCGCGATGCCCCCGAGCACGCCCAGGACGCGGTGCAGCTGCGCGGGGTTGTTGACCTCCCAGTCCTTCTGCGGGGCGAGGCGGATGCGGGCGCCGTTGACGCCGCCGCGCTTGTCGCTGCCGCGGAAGGAGGATGCCGCGGCCCACGTCGTGGCGACCAGCTCGGACACCGTGAGGCCGGAGGCGAGCACCCGAGCCTTGAGGTCGGCGACCTGGTCGGCCCCGAGCGGGGCGCCGGTCGGCGCCGGGACGGGGTCCTGCCACAGCAGTTCCTCGCCGGGGACCTCGGCGCCCAGGTAGCGGGCGACCGGACCCATGTCGCGATGCGTCAGCTTGAACCAGGCGCGCGCGAACGCGTCGGCGAAGGCGTCCGGGTCGTCCTTGAACCTGCGCGAGATCTTGTCGTAGGCGGGGTCCACGCGCAGCGCGAGGTCGCTGGTGAGCATGCGGGGCTCGCGCTTGCCGTCGCTGTGGGCGAGCGGCACCATGTCGGCGCCGTGGCCGCCCGTCGGCCGCCACTGGTGCGCGCCGGCCGGGCTCTTCATGAGCTCCCACTCGTACGCGTAGAGGATGTGGAAGAACTCGTTGTCCCACCGGGTCGGGTGGTAGGTCCACGTCACCTCGAGGCCCGACGTGATCGTGTCGTCGCCGCGGCCGGTGGCGTGGTTGTTCTTCCACCCGAGGCCCTGCATCTCCAGCCCCGCGGCCTCGGGGTTGTCCTCGAGGTTGGCGTCGGGGGCGGCGCCGTGCGTCTTGCCGAAGGTGTGGCCGCCGGCGATGAGGGCCACGGTCTCCTCGTCGTCCATCGCCATCCGGGCGAACGTCTCGCGGATGTCGCGGGCCGAGGCGAGCGGGTCGGGGTTGCCGTTGGGCCCCTCGGGGTTGACGTAGATGAGGCCCATCTGCACGGCCGCGAGAGGCTTCTCGAGCTCGCGGTCGCCCGAGTAGCGCTCGTCGCCGAGCCACGTGGTCTCGGGGCCCCAGTACACGTCGTCGTCCGGCTCCCACACGTCGTTGCGTCCGCCGGCGTAGCCGAAGGTGCGGAAGCCCATCGACTCCAGCGCGACGTTGCCGGCCAGGATCATGAGGTCGGCCCAGGAGATCGACTGCCCGTACTTCTTCTTGACGGGCCAGAGCAGGCGCCGGGCCTTGTCGAGGTTGACGTTGTCGGGCCAGCTGTTCAGCGGAGCGAAGCGCTGCTGTCCCGCTCCCCCGCCGCCGCGGCCGTCCGTCACGCGGTAGGTGCCGGCGGAGTGCCAGGCCATGCGGATCATGAGGGGCCCGTAGTGGCCGAAGTCGGCGGGCCACCAGTCCTGGCTCGTGGTGAGGAGCTCCGCGATGTCCGCCTTGACGGCGGCGAGGTCGAGCGACTCGAAGGCCGCCGCGTAGTCGAAGTCGTCATCCAGGGGGTTACGGACGCTCGGGTTCTTCGCGAGGATCTTGAGGTTGAGCTGGTTCGGCCACCACACCCGGTTCGCCGAGCCGCTGGTGGGATGCGGCTGCGCATGGATGACCGGGCAGGTCGCCGCCTCCTCCGCGCGCGCCTCGTCGGTGTCGCTGACGGTGAGGGACTGGTCGATCTCGGTCGCGTCAGCGCCGATACCGGCGGTGGTCGGGTCGTGGTCGGTCATGGTGTTCCTTCCGTTGGGGTGGGTCCGGCGGCGGCCGCGCACGAGGGGCAGAGCCCCCAGTACGTGACCTCCGCCGTGGTGAGGGTGAAGCCGTGCGCGTCGGACGGTTGCAGACAGGGCGCGGCGCCGATGGCGCAGTCCACATCGACGACCGTGCCGCAGGAGGTGCACACGAGATGGTGGTGGTTGTCGCGCACCCGCAGCTCGAACAGCATGGGGCGCCCCGCGGGCTCGATGCGGCGGACCAGCCCGGCGTCGACGAAGTCGCCCAGCGCGTTGTACACGGACTGGCGACTCGTCCGCGGCATCCGCTGGACGATTCGCAGGAAGACGTCGTCGGCGCTCGCGTGCGGCATGTCGCGCAGGGCGTCGTAGACGGCCGTCCGCGACTCGGTGACCTTGAGTCCGGCCGCCCGCAGCGCGGCCGGGGCCGCCGCCTCGCCGTGCGGGGTGTCGATCTCGGTCATGTCTCCACCCTACCCAATTTTGACAGAGTCAAAATTACTCACGGGTGATCCATAGGCCGTCGCGGCGGCGCTCCGAACGCCGCAACGCCGCCCCCGGTGGCGGGGACGGCGTTGCGAAGACGCGGAGGGCGCGGCTCAGTAGCGGTAGTGCTCGAGCTTGTAGGGACCCTCGACGGGCACGCCGATGTAGGCCGCCTGCTCGGGGGTCAGCTCCGTGAGCTCCACGCCCAGGGCGGCCAGGTGCAGGCGCGCGACCTTCTCGTCGAGGATCTTCGGCAGCACGTACACGCCGACGGGGTACAGCTCGGGCTTCGTGTACAGCTCGATCTGGGCGAGCACCTGGTTGGTGAACGACGCGCTCATGACGAACGAGGGATGCCCGGTCGCGTTGCCGAGGTTCATCAGGCGCCCCTCGCTCATCACCAGGATGCTGCGGGGCGCGCCGTCGGCGGCCGCCGGCAGCCGGTACTCGTGCACCTGAGGCTTGATCTCGATCTTCTCGACGCCCGGCAGCGCCTCCAGACCGGCCATGTCGATCTCGTCGTCGAAGTGGCCGACGTTGCCGACGATCGCGAGGTGCTTCAGCTTCGTGAGGTGCTCGACGGTCACGACACGGGTGTTGCCGGTGCCGGTGATGAGGATGTCGACGTCGCCGACGACGGACTCGAGCCGGGCGACCTGGAAGCCGTCCATCGCCGCCTGCAGCGCGCAGATCGGGTCGACCTCGCCGATGATGACGCGCGCGCCCTGACCCCGCAGGGCCTCGGCCGCGCCCTTGCCCACGTCGCCGTAGCCCACGACGAACGCGACCTTGCCGCCGATCAGCACGTCGGTGCCGCGGTTGAGCCCGTCGGGCAGCGAGTGACGGATGCCGTACTTGTTGTCGAACTTGCTCTTGGTGACCGAGTCGTTGACGTTGATGCCCGGGAACAGGAGCTTCCCGGCGGCGGCGAGTTCGTACAGGCGGTGCACGCCGGTCGTGGTCTCCTCGGTGACGCCGACGATCTGCGACGCCATGCGGGTGAAGCGCTGCGGGTCGCGGGCGAGGCTGGCGCGCAGCGTGTCGAGCACGATGCGGTACTCGAGGGAGTCGTTCTCGGATGCCGCGGGCACCGCGCCGGCCGCCTCGAACTCGACGCCCTTGTGCACGAGGAGCGTCGCGTCGCCGCCGTCGTCCAGGATGAGGTTGGGGCCGTCGAAGCCCTCCGCCGACCAGTCGAAGATGCGGTCGGCCAACTGCCAGTACTCCTCGAGCGTCTCGCCCTTGAACGCGAAGACGGGAACCCCGGCGGGCTCGTCCACGGTGCCCGTGGGGCCGACGGCGACCGCGGCGGCGGCCTCGTCCTGCGTGGAGAAGATGTTGCAGCTCGCCCAGCGCACCTGTGCTCCGAGCGCGACGAGCGTCTCGATGAGCACGGCGGTCTGCACGGTCATGTGCAGCGAGCCCGCGATGCGGGCGCCGGCGAGGGGCTGCGAGGGCCCGTACTCCTCGCGCAGTGCCATGAGCCCGGGCATCTCGTTCTCGGCGAGGCGGAGCTGGTGACGACCGGCCTCGGCGAGGCTCAGATCGGCGACGACGAAGTCGTGGAGGCGGGCGGGGGCGGCAGTGGTCGGCATCCGACCATTCTCGCATCCCACGCCCGGGGACGGCTGTGCGTCAGACCCGCAGCGTCTCGTGGCGCACGACGACCCAGCCCTTCGGCACGGACAGCCGATCGGTGTGGATCGCGCAGAGGTCGTGCGCGTGCGGGTCGGTCGCCGCGCCGAGGGGGCCGAGCGCCGCCATCTGGTCGCCGTAGTCGTAGGTCAGGGTCGTCACAGCCTCGCGGGCACAGCCCACCTTCGAGCACAGTCGGGTACGCATCGCCCTCACGGTACCCGTCCGCGGTGCTCCCCGAGCGGATGCCGCGCCGCCGCGGGGCGATCGGCCCGGCCGATCGGCGCACGCTGACCTAGACTCGGACCATGATGAGGCGGCGCGCGAGCAGTGCCCCGCGCGTGCGCGCCTCGCGCCACGGCCGCCACGGCCGCGAGGACCGCAGCCCCGTCGTCCGCCCGCCCCTGCCGGCGCAGGAGACCCGGGAGGAACGCTTCGACTTCATCGTGGGCACGGCGGCGGAGTTCCTGCGCAGCGCCTGGCCCGAGCTGCGCGACGTCGCCTTCGAGGTCGCGGCGATGCCTCCGGCGCCCGACGCCGACGGCATCCCGCGCTGGACGGTGTCGACGGGCGACCGGCGCATCGTGCTCTACCGGCTGCCGATCGAGCGTCTCGGGTCGCTGCACCGCGAGGACGACCTGCACCGGCGGATGGCGATCGAGAGCTGCGTCTTCCGTGCGGCCGCGGAGTACCTCGACCGCGATCCGTGGGACCTCGGCCCCGAGCGCTTCCGCTACTTCTGAGCGCGCCGCCGGCGGCGGCCCTCAGCGGGCTCAGCGGGGGTACACCGTGACCGCCGACGCCGCCGCCGCGCTCGGCGCCACCGGATAGCCCGCGAGCGCCGACGCCCCCGCGTAGGTCACGCCCGCGCGCACGGCGCCCGTGCCGGGATCGACGCGGTAGACCTCTCCGGGGCGGACGGGGACCGTCACCGCCCCCGACGCCGGCACCGTCACATCCGTCGCCGTGCCCGCGCCGGCCGCCGCGGTCAGCACCACGGTCGTCGCCCGCCCGTCGGAGGAGGCGAGCGTCAGCGTGGGCTCCGGCGCGCCGGACCCGCCGGCGGCGACCGCGACGAGCGCGGGAGCCGAGATCTCCTCGGCCGCGACGAACCAGCCGAAGTCGCTCCCGGCGCCGAACCCCGAGGTCGCCCACACCGCGCCGGTGACCGGGGCCGTCGCGCTCACGCGCACGGCGTAGGTGCCGGTGGCGAGGCCGCCGAGGTCGAGCTTCAGCGGCACACCCGCCGTTAACGGCACGGTCTGCGCGGTGCCCACCTGCGTCGCGCCCTGGAAGACGGTCACCGTCGCCTGAGCGTCGCTGCCCGGCGACAGGAGCCGCAGCGCGGTGGGCACGTTGCTCTCGCCCGCGCCGCCCTGGGTCGTGACGACCGGGACGCCCGGGATGACGAGATCGGTGTCCGGCACGGCGGCGGCGCCCACCTGGTCGACGCCGCCGGCGACGAGCACGCGCGTGAGGCTCGCCTGCAGCGCGGCACGGACCGGCGCCTGGGACGAGGTGATCCGCAGGACGGGGTTCTCCTCGCCGATGGCCAGCGAGGCGAGCGGGATGACGCGCTGCGTGCCGGCGGGAACCACGATGCCGTTGCCCGCCACGGGCACGGCGCCGCCGTCGGCGCCGTAGACGGTGACGGTGACCCGCGCCGCGACCGCGCCGGGGTTGGAGAGCACGACGAGATCCGACGCCCCCGTCGCGGCGGAGCCCGCGACGAGCCACGACTCCATCTCCGGGCGGGCGCACGCCGCGGCGGCGAACCCGCTGAGGTCCTCGGCGGCCGCCCGGGCGGCCGAGGCGGCCGCGATGTCGGTCGGCTCCCCGCCCACCGGGGCGGCGCGAAGCGTGGTCGGGCCGGTTCCCCCGGTGACATCGGGGGTGAGCAGCGTCGAGGTCGTCGCCGCGGCCGGCGTGCCCGCGGAGGCGGCGGCGGAGGTGACGGCGGCGGGCGCGGCATCCGTGAGCTGGGAGGCGATCGACGCGTCGCGCCCCGTGGCGAGGATCGGTCCCACGCACGTCGCGACGGAGGCGGATGCGGGGGTGTGCGCCGTGACCGTGACGGCCTCGCGCGCGAGGGTCGGCAGCGGCGTGACGACGAGGGCGACGGCCGCGGCGATCGCGACCGCGGCGACGGCGCCGCCGACGGCCAGCCGCACGCCGGCGATGCCGCGCGGACCGCGGGCGTGGGAGACTCCGTCGCTCACGCTGCCCCTCCTCGTTCGAGACCGACGGTGCGCGGGCGACGCCGGTTCAGGCGGAGCGAGCGCCGCGTCGGAAGCGCCAGCAGGAGCGCGACGACGATCACTCCGATCTGGAGGACGGCGACCTCCGCACCGGCGGCGGCGCCGGTCTGCTGCCGATCGACGACCGTGCCGGTGACGCGCCACAGCTTGCCGCGGCCCGTGTCGCCGACGATCTCGAGGTCGTCGCGCTGGTCCAGCGCCGTCTCCGCCCCGATGCGCACGGCCCGTGCGACGTCGCTCTCGCCGTCACCGCCGCCGCTGAGCAGGACGAAGGCCACGCCGTGGGCGGCGAGGTCGGCCACGGCGCTCCCCGAGGGCGCGGCGAGCAGCTCGGCGGTCAGTCGCGCCGCCTCGGCGTCGCCGGCGTCGGGGCCCTGGCGCGCCGAGCGGAGCGTCGTCTGTCCGCCGAGGGCCGAGGTCTCGCCCCACACGACGTCGGTGACGACGGCGCCGTCGGATGCCGGTGTCAACACGAACGTCGCGTTGCCGAGCCCGGCGCGGCCCTCCGCCTCGACGTAGGCGGGCAGCGTGCTGCTCGGCCCGTCGGTGAGGGCGGAGGTCCCCCGGGGAAGCGCGGTGAGGGCGGGCACGGCGCTGACGGCGAGCGCGGCCATGGCCAGGACCGCCAGCGGCATCCGCACCCGGGCGGCGTCGGGGATCGCATCGACGGCGAGCGCCGCAGCACCCAGCAGCGCCAGCCAGTACAGGCTCAACGCCGCCCCGGGCCACACGGCGATGCCCACGGACGCATCCGTGGTGACCTCGATGCCGATGACGGCCATCGCGGTCGCGAGGGCGCTGACGGCCACGACGAGCGCGACGGCCGCCGGCACGACCCGCGACAGGAGCGGTGCGGCGACGGCGAGACCCAGCAGCGGGACGACCAGCAGCAGCGCCCACGGTCCGATCCCGGCGACGAGCTGATCCCAGCCCGCGCCGTCGGTCGTCGGGAATCCGAAGGCGATCGCGATGCGGCGCGCGAGGTCGACCTGCTCGCCGCTCGCGAGGGGGACGCCGGGGTCGGCCAGGAGGGCCCACGGGTCGCCCGTGTCGAGACGATGCCAGACCATCGGCGCCCAGACGGCCACCGCGGGCACGAGGAGCCAGATGACGCGGGCGATGCCGCGGCCTCGTCCGAGGCTCGCCGTGAGCACGATGGCCACGACCCACAGCAGCACGACGGCGGGGGCCAGCGAGGGCGCGCAGGCCAGGACGGCGACCGCGATGACCGACCCCATGCCGGCCGCGCTCCATGAGCGGTGCGCGACGGCGGCGGTCCACAGCAGCCACGGCAGCAGCAGGTGCGCGATCACGACGGTGGGCCGACCGGTGGCGAGCGCCCCCAGCAGGCTCGGCGCCAGCGCGTAGCCGACGGCGACGAGGGCGCGCGCGAGGGGGCGCTCCGTGACGCGGGTCGCCGCGAACCACGCCCCGAGCGCCGACAGCGGCAGCGCCAGCACCCACACGACGACGAGGACGCGCGAGGGCGCCGCAGGCCACAGCGAGCCGAGCACGGCGATGACCGCGCTGAACGGATCCGCCGGACCGCTGGTGTCCCAGCCGAGCGGACGCAGTCCCGACGCGGCATCCGCCCACAGCTGCGCGACCGTCGCCCGCAGCGGGACGAGCGCTCCCCCGCCGAGCACCGGCCACGCCAGCAGCGAGAGGAAGGCGAGCACGGAGACCAGCAGCGCGCCGAGCACGATCCAGGCCCCGCCGCCCGAGAAGAAGCGCAGTTCCCCGCGCGCGGCACCGTCCACCACGTCGTCGTCGAGGCGTTGGCGCAGTTCGGCGCGGGTGATCCGCAGCGGCGCGAGCTGCGCCCACGAGACGCTGCGCCCGGCCCGGATGCCGCGTCGCGCCCGGGCGACCGCACCCGGGCGGGCCATCACCGTGACGGTGGCCCCCCACTCGGGGCCGATGAGCGCGGGGCGTTTGCCCAGCAGCAGCGCCACCGACCGCAGCAGGGCCAGCGGGAGGTACGACAGCCAGTGCAGCGGGACCGCGGCCGCCGGGGCGTAGGCGAGGCGGCGGTGCAGCTGTGCGGTGCGCTGGGCGTAGGCGCGGCGCACGCCCTCCGGCTCGAAGCGGTCGCCGAGCGCCGGCGGGTCGCTGCGGTCGGCGTCGGCGATGGCGACGATCGCCTGCGGTGCGAGCACGACGCGCCCGCCGCGCAGCCGGGCGCGGACGCCGAGGTCGAGGCCCTCGTCCGCGCCGGCGAGCGCGGTGTCGAGTCCGCCCAGCGCCCGCCAGGCGTCGGTGCGCACGAGGATGCCGCGGACATCGGCGCCGAGGACGTCGTCGCCCGCGTCGTGCTGACCCTGGTCGTGGTCGCCGTCGGCGAGCCCGACCGTGCGCCCCCCGTGGGTCAGGGAGACGCCGAGGGAGACGATGCGGTCGTTGTCGTCGGCGCGCACGAGCTTCGGGGCGGCGAAGGCGACCGACGGCGAGGTCTCGAGCGCGCCGAGAAGGCGCATGAGGGCGTCGGGCGCGGGGGTGGTGTCTTGGGCGAGGATCCACACCGCCTCGCCGTCGAGTCGGCGGCTGGCCAGATCGAGGGCGTCGGCGAAGGAGGTGCCGCGATCGGCTGTGATGACCCCTTCGGCGCCCGACTCCCCCGCGATCCGCTGCAGTTCACGGTCGCCGGCGTGCACGCCGCAGAGCACGATCGTGAGCCTGTCCACGGGGCGCGACTGCGCCGCGAGCGCGGACAGGACGCGTTCGAGGCGGATGTCGGTGGCCACGCGCGCATCGGGGCGCACGACCAGCAGTGCGTGAACTCGGGCGGGCATGACGTCGTCAGCCTAGGCGCGGACGGCTCCGGCCCGCGCACGTCGCCCGCGAGTCTCGGGAACTCGTCAGGCGCGGCGCTTGAGCTTGCGGCGCTCGCGCTCGCTCAGCCCGCCCCAGATACCGAAGCGCTCATCGTTCTGCAGGGCGTACTCGAGGCACTCCCCGCGCACGTCGCACGAGGTGCAGATGCGTTTGGCGTCTCGCGTCGAGCCGCCCTTCTCCGGGAAGAACGCCTCGGGATCGGTCTGGGCGCACAGGGCGTCGGCCTGCCAGGCGAGGGCGGTGTCCTCGTCGGTCGCCGCGGCCCGGCGCACGCCCGGCACGCCGAGATTGACCGGGTCGACGAACCAGTTGTCGGGGACGCCGGAGCGGTAACCCGTCATATCGTTCTCCCCACGTTTTCCCGATGCGCCGATGCGCGTGTTGGGAATAATTACACCCTTGTCATTCGCCGTGGTCAAGTCGCAGATCGTAAACCCTCAATGAGGGATTGAACCTTCATCTCGACGCATCGGCGTGTCGCGCGCGATGTCGCGGGCTCACGCCCCGGGCTGAGCGAGGAAGATCTCACCGGATCCGGCGACGGCGATGACCCCTTCGTCGGCGACGTGCACGGCGGCCCCGGGGCGGAGGGCGACCTCATGGCCGGATGCCGAGACGACGACCTCGCCCCGCGTGCACAGTGCGATCGCGGGGCCACGCAGCGTCAGGCGCGCGTCGGCGCCGGGGGCGACGCTCACGCAGGACAGGGCGAAGTCGTCGACCGGTGTGTCGTAGTCGACCACGCCGTCGCCGACGGCGCGGGGGTGCACGACGGGGGCGGGTCCGGGGGTGACGTCCACGACGCGCATCAGTTCGGGCACGTCGACGTGCTTAGGGGTCAGACCGCCGCGCATGACGTTGTCGCTCGCGGCCATCAGCTCGACGCCGAGACCCGACTGGTAGGCGTGCAGGACGCCGGCGGGCGCGAACAGCCCCTCCCCGCGCCGCAGCGTGACGAGGTTCATGAGGAGGGCGACGATCAGACCGGGATCTCCCGGGAAATCCGCGGCGGCCGCACGCAGCACGGCGATCTCGTCGGAGAACTCGGCGCTGTCGGCACGGCCGAGGGCGGCGGTCAGGTCGGCGACGGTCGCAGCATCCGCCTCGTCGAGGGCCCACGCGAGCGTGCCCCGCAGCGCGGACCGGGCGTCGACGCCGGTGTCGGCGTCGCCGAGCCGCTCGCGGATCTCGGCGACGGCGCCGCTCGCGGACGGGGCGTCCAGGGCGTCCAGCAGCCGTCGGGTCTCGGCGAGCGGACGCAGTCCCACGAGGGCGCGGAACCGCTCGCTCAGCGCGACGATGATCTCGGGCTTGTGGTTGTCGTCGCGGTACAGACGCTCCGCTGCGTCGCGCGGGACGCCGGCGCCCTCCTCCCGCTCGAAGCCCTCCCGCGCCTGGTCCCGCGTGGGGTGCGCCTGGATCGACAGCGAGGATGCCGCCGCCAGCAGTTTCAGCAGGAACGGCAGCGGCGGGCGCCCGGCCTCGGCGAGGGCGACGTCGAGCGTGCGTCCGTCCGGCGTCCGCGACGGGCAGCCGGGGTGGTCGCCGTACCAGATCTCGGCCTCCGGAGCCCCCGTCGGCGGACGCCCCTCCAGTCCCGCGATCAGCGTCGTGGAGCCCCAGGAGTAGTCGCGCGGCTCGTTGGAGATCGGCGTCAGCATGCCCCCAGCCTAGAACCGCCGCCGCGATAGCCTGATCACACCATGGCCGTCTTCACCACGCACCCCGTCGCCGCGCCGCCGACCGCGCCGGTGCGCGCGACGACGGCCCATCTGCTGCTGCGGGGCTGGTGCATCTTCGTGATCGCCGCGGCGCTCGCGGGCACGTCGTGGCTGATGCTGCTCGGGGCGCCCGGCGCGGCGGTCGTGGCGATCGCGACCGGAGTGGTCTCCGCGGTGCTGTGGGCCCTGCTCCGCCCGCCCGTGCAGTGGCGCCGGCTCCCGTGGTTCGCGATGGGCTACGTCATCTGGGCGATCGCCTCGCTCCTGTGGAGCGCGCATCCGACCACGACGGCCGTCACGCTGCTGCTCCTGCTGATCACGACGCTGCAGGCGATGTTCGTCGGCGCCGTGCTCACCTGGCGCGAACTCGTCCGCGCGATCGCGTCGGCCCTGAAATGGGTGCTGGGGCTGTCGATCGTGTTCGAGCTCTGGGTCTCGCTCGTGTGGGGCGGCCCGATCCTGCCGCAGTTCGTGCGGCCCGACGGGCCGGTCGCCGATCCGATCGTCTACTGGTCGCGCGACAACCTCTTCGACGGGGGCCGCATCCAGGGCGTCTTCGGCAACGCCAACCCCCTCGCCTACGTCGCCCTGCTCGGCATGATCTTGTTCGCGATCCGTTTCGCCACGCGCGCCCCCCGACGCTCGCTGCTCGTCGCCTGGTTCGCCCTCGCGGCCTACCTGTTCGTGCGCGCGGGATCGGCGACCGCCTGGCTCGCCGCCGGCGCGGTCGTGGTGGTCCTGCTCACCGTGCTCGCGATGCGCACCACCCGCCGCGCCGGCGAGCGCACACGCTACTACCTCGTCTACGCCGTCGTGGCCGTCGGCGGACTGGTCGCGCTCTGGCTCGGCCGCGAACGGGTGTTCTCGGTGCTGGGCCGCTCGTCCGACCTGACCGGCCGGGAGGGCATCTGGTCGATCGTCGGGGCGAAGGCCGTCGAGCGCCCCGTCGTGGGCTGGGGCTTCGCCACGCCCTGGCTGCCCGACGACCCCGCGTTCGACGGATGGATCGTCGACCACGGCCAGACCGTGATGCAGGCCCACAACATGTGGCTCGACGTGTTCTTCCAGCTCGGCGCCGTCGGGCTCGCCCTCATCGCCCTGACCTTCTTCGCCTACGTGTGGCGGTCGTGGTTCTTCGCCGTCGACCGCCCGCGCTGGGATCTCGTCGCCGACCGCCCCTACTCCCCGGTCACCCTCCTGCCGACCCTGGTCGGCGCGGTGCTGCTGGTGCAGGGCCTGGCCGAGTCGGGGCCGCTCCTCGGCTGGGGCTGGCTGTTCGTCGTCATGCTCGCCTTCAAGATCAAACAGGCGCCGCTGCTCGGCCGAGGCGCCTCCGAGGAGCGGCTGGTCGGCGAACAGGGCGAGCCGGAGCGGATGCCGCGATGACGCGCGCCGGGCGCGGCGACGGGTCGCTGCTCGGCGCCGACAGCCCCCTGCAGCGCCTGCTCGCCTCGGCGGATCTGGCGCGGGCGTACACGCTCGCCGCCGTCGCCACCCTGGTCGGTTCGCACCTGATCGCACGGCTCGCCGGCGTCGTCACCCTCCGCAGCATCATCGCCGGGCTGTGCGCCCTCGCGATCGGCATCCTCATCGCCCGTCGCGAGGAGCTGACGCCGCTGCGCCTGGTCCCCCTCACCCTGCTGCTGTGGGTCACCTGGGCGTTCGCGAGCGTCTTCTGGAGCACCGACCCGCTCGGCAGCCTCGCCCGCTGGCTCGCGATGGCGGCGATCGCGCTGATCGCGGTGACGATCGGCCACGTGCGCGACCCGCTCCAGACGGTCCGCGCGCTCGGCGACGTCCTGCGCGTCGCGCTCGGCCTGTCGCTCGGCCTCGAGATCCTCTCGGGGCTCCTGCTCGACATGCCGCTGCGTTTCCTCGGCATCCAGGGAAACATCGCCGCGCTCGGGCCGGTGCAGGGGATCTTCGGCACCCGCAACATGCTCGGCTTCGTGGCGGTCGTCGCGATGGTCACCTTCGCCGTGGAGCTGCGCACGCACTCGGTGCGCACCGGTGTCGGCGTCGGATCGCTCGCCCTCGCCGCCGCGCTCGGCATCCTCTCGGCCTCTCCCACCGTGCTCGTGCTGGCCGTCGCGGTCGGTGCGGCGACCGGGGCGCTCACGCTGGTGCGCACCGTGCCGCCCGCCCGGCGCGCCGCCGTGCAGTGGTCGCTGGCGATCGTCGTCGTCGTGGCCGCGCTCGTCGGATACGCGCAGCGCACCCGCCTGCTCGATGCCCTGGGAGCGACCGACGACCTCGACATGCGCACGCGCCTGTGGTCGCTGGCGGAGTTCTTCGTGCAGCTGCGCCCCGTGCTGGGGTGGGGCTGGTTCGGGCCGTGGGACCGCTCCGGCCAGCCGTTCCTGACCATCAATCAGCTGCTGGCCGAGCACCACTCCAGCGCCCTGAACGCCTACGTCGACGCGCTGGTGCAGCTCGGCTGGGTCGGCGGGCTGCTGCTGTGCCTGCTCGGCGGCGTGGCGCTCGTGAGATCGTGGAGCGTCGCCAGCCGGCGCCGGTCGATCATGCACGCCTGGACGCCGCTGATCGTGGTGACGCTGGCGGTCACGAGCATCTTCGAGTCGGTCGCGCTCGTCGGCTTCGGGTGGATGCTCCTGTGCCTGTGCGCCGTGCGCGCGGGACAGTCGCGGTCGTGGCGCGACCGGCTGCGCGTCGGCGCCGTGCCCACGTCGGGGCTGCCCGAGGCGGGGTAGCTCACCCCGCGTGGTCGGCGTTGTACGCGTCGAGGACGTCGCCGATCGCGGCATCCATCACGAGAACGCCGTTGTCGAGGTAGAGGCCGCGCGTGCAGAACCGACGCAGGTCCCGCTCGTTGTGGCTGACGAAGAAGAGCGTCCGCCCCTCGGCGAGGAGCTCGTCGATGCGGCGGTAGCACTTCTCCCGGAACGCCTTGTCGCCGACGGCGAGCACCTCGTCCACGAGGAGCGTGGGCTCGTCCAGCTGCGACACCACCGAGAACGCCAGCCGCACCTTCATGCCGTTCGAGAGGTGCTTGTAGGGCATGTCGACGAAGTCGCCGATCTCGGCGAAGGCGATGATGTCGTCGAAGCGGCGCGAGGTCTCCGCTTTCGACATGCCGTGCAGCCCGGCCATCAGCCGCACGTTCTCCCGCACGGTGAGATCGCCCACGAAACCGCCGGTGATCTCGATGAGCGGCGCCACTCCCCCCTCGACCCGGACGGACCCCTCGTCGGGGAGCAGGACCCCGGCGACGAGCTTGAGGAGCGTGGACTTGCCCTGACCGTTGCGGCCGACGACACCGATCGCCTCGCCGCGGCGGACGTCGAAGGACACGCCCCGCAGGGCCCAGAACTCGCCCGGCCGGCTGCGCCGCGCCGAGCCCGCGAAGAGGTCCTTCAGGCTGCGGCGACCGCGGCGGTTGCGGCGGAAGCGCACCCCCAGGCCGTCGACGCGGATCGCGATGTCCTCGCCCATCACAGCTCCTTCAGCACGGCGGGCTCCAGGCGCCGGAAGACGACGACGCCGAGGGCGAGGATGCCGAGGCTGACGACGGCCGCGACCAGCACGGCCGTGACGTCCGCCTCGCCGGGGAACAGGCCCACGCGGTACAGGGTGAAGATGCCCGACAGCGGGTTGAGCAGCGCCAGGTCGCGGAAGATCCCGGGAAGGTCGTTCACGCCGTAGATGATCGGCGAGGCGTAGAACAGGGCCCGCAGGATCAGCCGCGTCGTGCGCTCCAGGTCGCCCCAGAGGACGCACAGCGGCGCGACGAGCAGACCGAGCCCGACCAGCAGGATCGCCTGCAGCGCGACGGCCACCGGGAAAAGGAGCAGCCCCCAGCCCACGGTCACCCCCGAGAAGACCGCGAACAGCACGAGCACGGGCAGCGAGAAGACGAACTCGACGCCCTTGCTGAGCACGATGCGGTTGACCCAGATCGAACGCGGGATCGCGGTCGAGCGCACGAGGCGCGCGTCCTTGTTGAAGGCGCGGGTGAGGTCGCCGACCGCCGCGTTGAACCACACCCACGGCAGCAGGCCCGACAGGAGGAACACGATGTAGGGCTGGGCGCCGATGTCTCCGCGTTGGAACACCTGGGTGAACACGAACCAGTAGATCGCGCTCATCACGAGCGGATCCAGCACCGACCACAGGTAGCCGAGGGCACTCGTCGCGTAGCGCACGCGCAGGTCGCGCGCCGACAGCAGCCACAGCGAGTGCAGGTAACGCCGCGGAGAGCCGGCGGCGCCGACGACGGCGGTGGTCACGCGTCCGAGTCTAGGAGGTGAGCGTGCGCACGCGGGTGGGCCTGCGCCGTCCCGCACAGGGGACGCGGGGCGCACCGGGGTAGACTCGTGAGGCCATGGCCTCCATTCCTTCGCGCCACGACGCGGCCCCGAACGACACGTTCACGCCCGCCAGCGCGACGATCGCGATCGTCACCTTCAACCGTTCCGGACTGCTGACGAGGCTGCTCGAGAGCATCACCACGATGGACCCGAAGCCGGGTCATGTCGTCATCGTCGACAACGCGTCGAGCGACGACACCACCGCCGTCGTCGAGTCGTTCCGCGACCGCCTGGGCACCGAGCTCGTGTACCGCCGGCTCGACGAGAACACCGGCGGGTCGGGCGGGTTCAGCGAGGGGATGCGCGTCGCGTACGAGCTCGGATCGACCTGGATCTGGCTCATGGACGACGACGTCGAGGTGCTGCCCGACGGCCTGGCGAGGATGGGGGCGTGGGCGCCGCGCTTCAAGTCGATCCAGGGGCGGCGCTACGACTTCGACGGCAGCGAGTTCTACTGGCAGTACCGCGTGGCGGAGCCGCTGGCCATCCCGATCCCGTTCGCGCCCAGCCGCTTCGACGACTCCGGCTACAAGGAGATGAACTCCGGCTGCTTCGAGGGCATGTTCATCCACCGCGACATCGTCGAGCGGATCGGCCTGCCCGACCCGCGCTTCTTCATCTACTGGGACGACCAGACCTACGGTTGGCTCGCGTCGCGGGTGACGACGTCGGTCATCGTCAACGAGTTCGTGCTCCGCCGCACCCGCGAGATCAAGCAGTGGGACATGGGCATCCGACACATGAACGCGTCGAGCAACGCGTACCGCTACTACATCATGCGCAACCGCGCCATCATCCAGCGCTACTACCGGAGCCTCGGGGTCTACAACCCGGTGCTGTTCGGCGTCGGCACCGCGCTGACGTTCGGCAAGGAGCTGATCCGGCTCCTCTTCGTGGAGCGCACCGTCCGGGGGACCTCGAACCTGTTCCGCGGGCTGCGCGACGGCAGGAAGATCGCGCGGGATGCGGAGTGGAAGCCGATGCCGCCGCTGGTCGCGGCACCCGCGGCATCCTGAACTCCCCTTCATCGCTCGCAACGCTCGGAGACTCTCGTGGCCCACATCCTGCAGAACACCGTCCTCCCGACCGAGCGCGACCCCGATCTGCTTCCGCTCTACGTGGACCCCGAGACCTGGACCTCCATCGACGAGGAGCCCGTGCGGGTGTCCAGCCGTGCCCAGCTCGGCAACATCCTGGGCCGCACGACGGCGCGCATCGTCGCCGGGCGGCGCGTCTCCTTCGGCACCTACTTCAACGCGTTCCCCGCGTCGTACTGGCAGCACTGGACGACGGTGCGCGCCGTGACGCTCACGGTGCGCACCACCGGACCGGCCACGATCCTCGTGTACCGCTCGACCGGCAGCGGTGTGCGCCAGCGGATCGACACGCGCGAAGTGGAGGGCCAGGCCACCACGACGTTCGAGCTCACGCTCAATCAGTACAGCGACGGGGGCTGGATCTGGTTCGACGTCGCCGCGGATGAGAAGTCGGCGACGTTCGAAGGCGCCACGTGGTCGACCGAGACGGAGCCGCGTCGCCAGGGCAAGGCGAGTATCGGCATCACGACCTACAACAAGCCCGATTACTGCATCGGAACCCTGCGCGCGCTGGCGGCGAGTCCCGAGGTCCTTCCCCTGTTGGACCGCGTGTTCGTGATCGATCAAGGCGATCGGCTCGTCTCGGCGGAGCCCGGCTACGACGACGTCGCCCGCACGCTCGGCGACACGCTGCAGATCGTGACGCAGCCGAACCTCGGCGGTTCCGGAGGCTTCGCCCGGGCGATGACGGAGACCCTCCAGCGGCCGGAGAGCGACTTCGTGCAGCTGCTGGACGACGACGTCCGCATCGAGCCGGAGTCGATCCGGCGATCCATCATGTTCGCGCGGTTCGCCACGATTCCGACGATCGTCGGCGCCCACATGTTCGATCTGCTCGACCGCCCCAAACTGCACGCGTGGGCGGAGGTCGTGGACGACATGCCGTTCATGTGGCGCACCCTCAACCAGGAGCGGATGCCCCACGACTTCTCCGTCGCGAATCTCCGCCAGTCGCCGTCGCTGCACTCGCGCCTCGATGCGGACTACAACGGGTGGTGGATGTGTCTGATCCCGACCGACGTCATCCGTGAGGTCGGGCTCGCCCTCCCGGCGTTCATCAAGTGGGACGACGCCGAGTATTCACTGCGCGCGCGCGAGGCCGGTTTCCCCACGGTCTCCGTGCCGGGCGTCGCCCTCTGGCATGTGTCGTGGGTGGGCAAGGACGACTCCATCGACTGGCAGGCGTACTTCCACGCGCGCAACCGCATCGTCGCCGGGCTGCTGCACTCTCGCGCACCGCAGGGGGGCACCCTGATGAAGCACAGCCGCCGGCTGGACCTCAAGCACCTCATGATGATGCAGTACTACCCCGTGGCCCTGCGCCACCGGGCACTGCGTGACGTCCTGTCCGGTCCCGCGCACATGAGGGCCACCCTCGCGACCGCGATGCCGGAAGCCCGCGCACTGTCGTCGGGGTTCCCCGAGACCGTCGTGCACCGGGAGACGGACACGCCCCTGCGGTCGCGGCGCGGGCGGCTGGTGTTCCCGCAGCGCAAGCGCCATCAGATCGACAGCCCCACGGGCCTGCGGCTGCGATGGTTCACGGCATCCACCCTTGCGGCGCACTGGCTCCGTGCACCCCGCCCCGAGAACGTGGCGCAGCCCGAGGTCGAGTTCGGCAAGGACGACGCCCACTGGTGGCGCGTCCCGCTCTTCGACAGCGCCCTGGTCAACGCCGCGGACGGGTCGGGCAAGAACGTCTACACCCGCGATCGTGCGCAGTTCCGTCGGATGCTCATCGACAGCATCCGCCTGCACCGCACGTTGCGTCGGCGATGGGACCGACTGTCCGACGAGTACCGCCGAGCGCTGCCGGAGCTGACCGCGGAGTCGGCCTGGCGCCGGACGTTCGACCTCGACGGCGACGCGGGCCGCTGAGCCCGGGTCGCTCGCTCGGGGCGACAGGCGCCATCGCCGTCAGGCGAGGTGGTTGTTCCAGAGGGAGAGCGCGGCCCCGATCGCCATGTGCATGTCGAGGTACTGGTAAGTGCCGAGTCGCCCGCCGAAATGGACGTCGCGCTCACCCTTCGCGAGTTCGCGATAGGCGAGAAGACCGGCACGATCGTCCGGGGTGTTCACCGGGTAGTACGGCTCGTCGTCGCGCGTCGCGAAGCGGGAGAACTCTCGCATGATGACGGTCTTGTCCGTCGGGTAGCGGTCGGCACGCTCCGGGTGGAAGTGCTTGAACTCATGGATGCGCGTGTAGGGCACGTCCGCATCGGCGTAGTTCATGACGCTCGTGCCCTGGAAGTCGCCGATATCGAGCACTTCCTCCTCGAAGTCGAGCGTCCGCCACGACAGCTCGCCCTCCGCGTAGTCGAAGTACCGATCGACCGGGCCGGTGTAGACGACGGGGACCTGACCGACGGTCGACTTCTTGTTCAACGGCTGCGACTCGTCGAAGTAATCCGTCGACAGCTTCACCTCGATGTTGGGGTGGTCCGCCATCCTCTCGAGCCACGCCGTGTAGCCATCGGTCGGCAGGCCTTCCCAGGTGTCGTTGAAGTAGCGGTTGTCGTAGGTGTATCGCACGGGCAGGCGGCTGATGATCTCTGCCGGCAACTCCTTCGGATCGGTCTGCCACTGCTTGGCGGTGTAGTCCCGGATGAAGGCTTCGTAGAGCGGGCGTCCGATCAGGCCGATGCCGCGCTCCTCGAGGTTCTGGGCGGATTTCGGGTCGAACTCCCCCGCCAGCTCGTGCACGAGCGCACGCGCCTCATCGGGCGTGTAGGCCGCCTGGAAGAACTGGTTGATCGTGCCCAGATTGATCGGGAGGGGGAAGACGACGCCCTTGTGAGTGGTGTACACGCGGTGGACGTAGTCGGTGAACGTCGTGAACCGGTTCACGTACTCCCACACGGTCGCGTTCGAGGTGTGGAACAGGTGCGCGCCGTAGCGGTGCACCTCGATGCCGGTCAGCGCTTCGTCCTCGCTGTAGGCGTTGCCACCGATGTGGTGGCGGCGATCGATCACCACGACCTTGCGGCCCGCGGCCGCGGCCCGCTCGGCGATCGTGAGTCCGAAGAAGCCCGAGCCGACGATGAGAAGATCCATGACATCCAATCCCGAGCGCGATGGCGCTCACTTTCCCAGGGTACCGAGCCGACCGGTGAGGTCAGACGTACCGTCTTGCGTAACGTCGGACGTGCACCGCCCGATAGACGGCGAGCGCCGCGGCGACGATCAGGATGCCGAGGATGGCACCGTAGAGTCCGAGCCAGATCACCAGCGCCGCGATGACGGGGATGCCGACCACCGCGGACGCGATCGACGAGAGCGCCAGCTGGCGAGAGCCTCCGAGCGCGACGAGGCCCGAGAGACCGGCGATCTGAGCCACGCATTCGAAGGCGAAGGCGGCGCCGGCGATGACGGCGACCGTCCACGGCACCACGGCTTCGCCCAGACTCAGCAGCGACGACACCGGGGTCGACAGCACCGCCAGCGCCACACCCCCGAGGAGGCCGACTCCGGTTGCGACCTTCACTCCGGTCACCGCTCGGGCGCCCACGGTCGCTCGCCCGGATTCCGGCACCCACCCCTGGATGGCCTGCAGGATCGGGGCGAGGGCGAGGACTCCGTACTTCATCAGCCGATCGATCATGGCGAAGACCGGAACGGCGGCGGGCGCGAAGGCCTGAACGAGCACCGTCGGCGCAGCCGTCCACATGCTGGCCGAGATCGTGCTCGACACTCCTGCGGACTGGGAGCGCAGGATCTCGCGCCACGGAGTCGGGTGCGCGGCCCGACGCGGGCCGTCCTGGGGACGGGTGACGACGTACACCACGGATGCCGCCACTCCGACGACGGTCAGCGCCGCCGTGCACGCGAGGTACGCGGTCAGCTCTCCGGTGATCGAGACGGCGAACAGGCCGAGCACCTGGCCCACGATGGAGGGCGTCGCGTCGAGGAGGAAGAGCGGGATCGGACGATTCGTGCCCACGAAGTACCAGGCGGCACTCAGTCCGGCGAACGTGTAGGTTCCGGCGGCGAGCACCGCATTGGTCCACGACTGGCCCGTGAGCTGAGCGCAGAGGATCACGGTGGGCAGGAGCACCACCGCGAACAGCGTCCCGCGGACGGAGAGCGACTGCATGAACACCGCTTTGCGCTCCCCGGGTGCGATGGCCGACACCATGCTCGGGCCCGTCGCCCCCCAGCCGAAGGCGACGATCACCGACGCGAACTGGGTGATGGCCTGCATGACGGCGAGATGCCCCCACTGCTCGGCGCCGACCGTGGCGATCAGGATGGGTAGCGAGAAGACCCCGACGAGCGTCGAAGCGACGATCGAGAGGGAGAACAGAGCGCTCCGGCGCAGCAGCTCGTGGCGGAACAGGCGCCTCATGGGCGTCGCCGGCTCCCCCGGATGGCACGCAGCCGCTCCTCGCTGATGCGACCCGTCACGCCGCGCAGCCCGTCCGATAGCCCCGCCACGGCAGCCCGCCACTGCGCGCCGCGATCCGGTGACAGCACGACGCATCCGACGACCATCTCTGCCATCTTGCGGGTGCGGAACAGCATCCAGCGCCGGCGGCGACGACCGAACACGCGGACGAGGATGGTGCTGTTGCGCACCATGTAATAGGTGCGGAACGGAGCGTGGTACAGGACGTGTCGGGGCTTCCCGGCGATCACGAGGTGACGGCCGAAGACCGTCAGGGGCACCAGCTCACCCAGTTCGTGGGCGATCTGCGCACCCGCCGCCACCACGAAGTGCAGGCCGTGCTCTTCGGCCCGGATGGAGAACTCGGAGTCGACCGCGTCGATGAACAGATCGGAGCGGTACGGTCCGACCTCGTCGAGGACCGACATCGGGATCAGCTGGCCGGCCTGGATCGGATCGAAAGCGAACCCGTCACGGAGCAGGACGCGCTGGCCGCCGACGAACTCGGGCACGACGGCCGCGACCTCCACCCCGGACGCCGCTGATGCCGCGAGGATGCGCAGTGCGCCCTCGACGTACCCGTCGGGGGCGGACGAGTCCTGATCGAGGGTGAGCACGTGGGTGGCACCGAGCTCGCGTGCGCGCTGCACCCCCTCGTTCAGAGCGTTGCCGATGCCCGAGTTCTCGGCGATCTCGACGATGTGCAACGAGGGGAGCTCGAGGCCGAGCGCCGCCGTCGAATGGGTCCCGTCATCCACCAGGACGACCGCATCGACCTGCTCCCGGAGGGCGGTCACGCGAGCAGCGAGGGCCGGCGGCGCGTGGAACACGGGGATGACGGCGATGACGAAGTGGGACACAGGACTCCTCGGCCGCTCTCACTGGAAAGGAGCGGGATTTTCATCGTAGATCAGCGTGTTCGTGGGAACCCTGCGTACAGGCCGCGGAGGCGTCGGTCGAACGCGGTCACTCCGTAGCGACTCTCCGCCCACTGCTGCGCGCGACGGGTGCGGGCCGAGCCGTCCGCTGCGAGGGCGCCCACGACGGAGGCGGCGAACTCGTCGGCATCGTCCGTCAGCCCGGCGAACAGGTCCGCGTCGCCGATGCCCTCCGCGCCGACGGGCGTCGCCACGACGGGCACTCCCCGCACCATCGCGTCGATCGTCTTGAACTTCACGCCGGCGCCGGTGAACAGCGGGGCGATGAAGACCGACGCCTCGGCATAGGACGGCTCGAGGGACTCGAGATACCCCGTGAGCGCTGCTCGATCCGCGCGCGCGACCATGCGCTCGAGCCCCGGCCGGGCGTGCGCGCCCGCGACGACGAGCCGCGCAGACGGCACGGCACGCAGCACTGCGGGCCACACCCGTTGCAGGAACCACTCGATGCCGTTGTGATTGTCCGCGCGGTTGAGCGCCCCGGTGAACAGCACGATCGGCTCCGCCGCGTGCGGCGCGCGGGCCGGAGCGGTCCCTTCCGGCCCCAGGCCCGGGAGAACGACCTCCACGGGAGTGCCCGGTGAGAACTCGCGGGCCAGATCAGCGTCCTTCTGACTGAAGACGATCACGACGTCCAGCTGCGCCAGCGACCGCTGCTCGCGGCCTCTGCTGCGGGCGGCTGCGACCCGGTACGCACTGCTCAGCGGAGCTCGTGCGGCCGCTGCGGCGCGCTCCCAGCGCTGCGTGATCACGTCGTGCGCGATCCCCACCAGGAATCCGTCGGGCATCCGGCGCCGTACCGGCTCGGCGAGGGCGAACATCTCCGACCACTGGAACTCGATGACGTCGGCCCGGTGCAGCCGATCCCACACCGCGGCATCCGGTCGGCGGAACTCGTTGCGCACGTTTCGCGTGACCGCGCTTCCCGCCCAGGCGGCCTCGACGTCGGCGACGGGCTTCAGCCGGCCTCCGGCGAACAGTCCACGGCCGCGCATCAGAGCCACCGATGCGACGTCCTCGACGCGTCGAGACGCGTCCGCGTTGTCCGTCGTCAGCGGAGCGGTCGCATCGATCGCCCACTCCGACGCGAGGGCGCGGTAATGGGCACCGACGTAGCGGCCTCCCGCATGGGCGATACCCGGGTACGGGATATACTTCGTCAAGCTCGCAAGACGCGGAGGCTGCGCCTCGCTCGACTCCGAAACCACGCTTCACCTCTCCCACGACGCGCTCTGACAGCGACCACTTTATGGAACAGTACGCGACGATCGTCATCAGCTACCGACGCCCCGATCTCCTGCGTTCGGTGCTGGCGAAGCTGGCGGAGCAGACGGTCCCGCCCGAGCTCGTCATCGTCGTCGACAACGCCGGCGACCTCGACGAGGACGTGCTCCGCGAGAGCCCTCTGGCCCTGCGCACGCACCTCATCCGACGACCGGACAATCCCGGCTACTCCGCGGCGGTCAACGAATCTCGCCCGTTCGTGCGTGCCGCCGACATCGCTCGGCTGCTCGTTCTCACGCACGACGCGGAGTTCTCGCCGGAGCTGGCGGCCGAACTGCTGGTCGCGGCGGCCTCGCCGGCGGCCGGCGCCGCAGGACCGTTGCTGCGCCGGGCGTCGAACCCGTCGACCGTCTTCTCGGCGGGCGGGCGGCTCACGCGCAACGGGCGGGCATGGAACACCGTGGCTCCGGCCGCGGACGCGCCCTACCCGGTGGACTGGGTGGACGGCGCGATCGTCATGTACAGGACCGATGCGCTCGATCTCATCGACTGGCTCGACGAGCGCTACTTCCTCTACTTCGAAGACGTCGACACGGCATGGCGGATGCGGCGTGCGGGACGCCAGACCGTCGTGGTGCCGTCGGCGCTCGCCGCCCAGGATCCCGGCGCGCATCCGATGTATCTCGGCATCCGCAACATGGTGCTCTTCGCACGCCGCGCCGGCATTCCCGGGTGGCGCTCGGCGCTGGGCGTGGCGCGCCGCGTCGCCGAGGAGAGCGCCTTCCGCGTGCTGCACGGCCGCCGCCCGGATGTGCTCGATGCGTGGCGCGGGTGGCGCGACGGCCGTCGCGGACGGACCGGACACCCCCCGGCGAGGTCCCGCCGTGGCTGAGTTCGACATCCTGCTGCCGTTCTACGGGCCGTCGGATCAGTTCGAAGAAGCGGTGCGCAGCGTCCTCGCCCAATCGCACGGCGACTTCCGCCTCCTGTGCGTCGACGACCACTACCCCTCCCTGGAACCGCGCGACTGGTTGTTGTCGCTGGACGACCCGCGCATCGAGTACGTGCGCAACGACCACAACCTCGGCGTCGCCGGCAACTTCTCGCGCTGTCTGGAGCTCGCGCAGGCGGACTGGTTCGTCATGATGGGCGGCGACGACATCATGCTGCCCGGGTACCTGGAAACGATGTCACGACAGCTGCACGCTCATCCCGGTGTCGACATCATCCAGCTCGGCGTGGAGGTCATCGATGCCGGCGGCCGGCCGAGCCGACCCCTGGGCGACGTCGTGAAGGCGGTGCTGCGCCCGCGTACGCGCGGCGCATCCGTTGTCATCGAGGGAGAAGCGATGGCCAAGAGTCTCGCGCGGGCGGATTGGGCCTACTTCCCGTCCCTCCTCTGGCGCACCTCGACGGCACGGCGGATCGGGTTCGACACCACGTTCGCGATCGCTCTGGACCTCTCCCTGCTGCTGGACATCGCGCTGGACGGCGGGCGGATGCTCATCGCCGACGACCTGGTGTTCCGATATCGGCGGCACGCGGCGTCGGCGTCCGCGGCGGGGACGCACGGGGATGTGCGCTTCACCCAGGAAGCGATGCTGCTCGACGCGTATGCGCGCCGGTTCGCCGCACGGGGATGGCACGGCGCCGCGCGGACCGCACGGGCGCGACTCATCCCGCGGCTGAACGCCCTCGTGTCGGCCGCGGCGGCGCTCGCCCGCGGACGAGGTTCACAGGCACGGCGCTACCTTCGCCACGTCTTCGCGTAGCCGGCGACATCTCGCCGCCTCGCGAACGGGCAGGGAGGGCTCGGACCCGCGATGCGGTGACGATTCAGCGGTGACGATACAATCGAGACTCGCGCACGTGTTCGCGTATCGAGCCGACGCCCGCTCCCGCGCCGCTCGGCGGCATCCGTCCTCGCCCAGGAGAACCACACATGCCCGACCACGTCCTCATCACCGGCGGCGCCGGTTTCATCGGCTCGCATCTGGCACGCTCCTTCGTGCGGGCCGGGTGCACGGTCACCGTGCTCGACTCGCTCATCGAGCAGGTGCACGGGCCGGATCCGGAGACCACCTCACCGCTGCTGCGCTCGCTGGACGGTGTCGCGGAGGTTCGCCGTGGATCGGTCACCTCGATCGAGGATCTGCGCGAGGCTCTGCGTGGCGCGACGATCGTGGTCCACCTCGCCGCGGAGACCGGCACCGGACAGTCGATGTACGAGATCGACCGCTACGTCGACGCCAACGTCGGCGGGACCGCGAAACTCCTCGACCTTCTCGCCAACGAACCGCACGATGTGCGGCGCATCGTCATCGCCTCGTCCCGCTCAGTGTACGGCGAGGGCTCGTACCTGACACAGGACGGGCGCGTGGTCTATCCGCCGCACCGCGCCGAGGTCGATATGGCGGCGGGCGACTTCGAGGTGCACCTGGCCGGCGAAGGTCCTCTGCGCATGGTCCCGACGGACGAGAACGCGCGTCTGCACCCGTCGAGCGTGTACGGCATCACGAAGCAGATGCAGGAATCGTTGGTCATGACCGTCGCGCCCACGCTCGGGATCGAGCCGGTGTCGGTGCGCTATCAGAACGTGTACGGCCCCGGCCAGTCACTGACCAACCCCTACACCGGCATCCTCTCGATCTTCTCGACCCTCATCAGGCAGGGCAAGGAGATCAACGTCTTCGAGGACGGTGCGGAGAGCCGCGACTTCGTGTACATCGACGACGTCGTGGAGGCGACCTTCCTCGCCGCCACGCACGCCGACGCGGCCGGAGGCGTCTACAACGTCGGCTCCGGGGTGGCGACGACCGTGATCGACGTCGTTCATGCCCTGTTCTCCGCGTTCGGCACGGAGGTGCCGGTGCGGGTGTCCGGGAACTACCGACTCGGCGACATCCGCCACAACGTGGCCGACACGAGCGCTCTACGAGACCGACTCGGTTTCACACCGTCCGTGCCCTTCGCCGACGGTGTCCGCCGCTTCGTCGACTGGGTTCGTGCCGAACCGACGACGGACGACGCCTACGAGCAGTCGCTCGAGGAGATGGCTCGCCGGAAGCTCCTCAAGTAGTCGAGCCGTCGAGACCCCGACGATCACCCGGACCGGGTGATTCGTCGTCCCTCGCCGCGGCGGCCGACCCGTCGCCCCGTGTCCCGAGGTCGGCGCGTTCACGCTCGAGGAGAGCGAGGCGCGCGGCGAGGCCCTGGATCTCGGCGCGGGCGATGGCGGCTTCCTCGGCGAGCCGACGGATCTCGTCCTCGGCCTGAGACAGCTCCCACGACAGGTGGAGCGAGACACCGAGAAGAAGGACGATGCCGAGCGCGAAGATGAGGTTCGCCGGCACCTGGACTCCGAGCACGCCCGCAAGCCCCAGGAGCAGCTGGGGGAAGACGCCGAGGATGAGGACGGCGAAACCGATCACCAGCCACATCGCCGCATACTTCTCACGCAGACGACGAGCGAGCAGCATCCACACCACGATGACGAGGATGAGGACGGCGAGGACGATCCCGACGAGCACGATCATGCCGCAGCCTCCCCGACGGGACGACCTCGCGTCGGCGACGGACGGCGTGTGATCGCCAACGCGAGCGCGAACACCGACCGCAACAGGTACATGCTGGCCCCGATGGGCCCCTGGCTCGGAGTTCCATGAGCTCGGGGCCTCATGGCGACGGGCACCTGCGTGACCGTCAGCCCCGCGTGACAGGCCGCCACCAGCGAGTCGAGCGTGTCGCCGAGGTACTCCGCGGGGTAGTACTTCACGTATTGATCGATGGCGCGCGCGTTCGCGGCACGGAAACCGCTCGTGACGTCCGTGAGTCGGGTCTTCGCCACCCCGGACACGACGCGCGCGAGGACGATCATCGCCCAGCGCCGCGGGCCGCGCACCTGGTAGTCACCGACGTCGGCGAACCGCGCGCCGATGGAGATGTCCGCGTGCTCCAGTCCCTGCAGCACCCGGGCGATGTCGGCGGGATTGTGCTGCCCGTCGGCGTCGACCTGAATGGCGCGCGCGTAGCCCCGGCGCTGCGCGTAGGTGAAGCCGGTGCGCATCGCACCGCCCACCCCGAGGTTGAAGGGAAGAGTCAGCACCGTCGCTCCCGCGGCTCGCGCCTGCGCGGCCGTGTCGTCGGTCGACCCGTCATCGATGACGGCGACATCGAACGACGTGTCGCTCGCGCGGATCTCGCGCACGGTGGGGCCGACGCTTCGAGCTTCATTCCATGCCGGCACAATGACGAGCACGCGTCCCTCGGTCGAGCCCATACCCGCGATTCTATCCACGGACCTCACGGGCCCTCCTGTCCCCCGCACGCCACGATCTCGTAGAGACGCGCGTCACCTTGCTCGTCGACCAGACGCACCGCGGGCGACGTGGCGAGATCCTCGAACCCGGGGTAGCTGTGCGTTCCCGGAAGGATCTCGCGGGTACCGAAATCCAGCACGAAGCGCGTGTGCGTGCGATCGAGGGCCGCGCAGACGGCGTCGCCCGCGCGAGCCGAACGGAGACCGTCCTGGATCGTGCGGATGTCCGGGGACGCCTCGGACAGTGTGTGCGGCTGCAGCACCTGACGCCCCGCGAGCGCGTAGGCGAGCGCGGTGCCGGTCCAGGGGTTTCCTGCGATCACCGCCCCCTCCGGCACCCGGTCGCCGAGCCGCTCGAGAAGCGCGTACTCGTCCGAACTGATCAGCAGGGAGTCGGGCGCGATGCGGTACACGGTGTTGACGAAGGACGAGACCGTCGCGACGGGGCCCGTGAGGACCAGGGCGATCGCGGCGACGCCCGCCACGCTCCCCACGGCGCGCACGGCGCGTCCGACGCGCACCCCCGAGGCATCGGCCGGCCGCTTGAGCATCCTCCAGACCCACTCCGTGCCGAGGGCCGCCAGCGGCACCATCGTCATCGGAACGATCGCGGCGAGACGCGGGATGTTGTTGTACCAGCTCCCTGTGAGGACGTCTCGCAGCGGTTGATAGGTGAACGATGAGACCACGACGAACAGCCCGGCCGCGACCACGTACATCGACAGCGCGACGAGAGCCTCCGGACGGCGCGACACGGCCGTGGCGACGATCCCGGCGAGCACCGCGACCGCCACGACGACGGAGGGCGACGCGTACCACATCGATGCCGTCAGCACTTGGCCGACGGCATCCGGGATCGACAGCGTCGGGGGCCATCCACGGGCGTCTGCCGGCGGTCGCAGCACCTTGAGCAGCAGGAGACCGACGCCTGCATAGGCCACGAAGCCGAGCACGACCAGGATGCGCCGACGCCCCGCGGTCCGCCGGGAGAGCCGCCACGCGAAGAGGGTGACCATGGGCAGGGTCAGCGCCAGGACGACGACGAACGCACCGGGGTGCGCCAGTGACAGCCCCGGGAGCGTGCCGAGGAAGATGAGCGACCACCAGGTCCGCGGCATCGTCGTCCGCGCACCGAAGCCGAGGGCCTGCACGGCCGCCGCGAGCGCCACCGGCACGAGAGCGAGACCCAGCTGGAAGGGGAAGAGGACGCCGTAGTCCATCAACAGGAAGGGGAAGGCGGGCACCCCCACGGCGGCGACCACCGCGGCGACAGACAGCAGCCGCCCCGTCCCCAGGAGCGTGCGGGTGAGCAGGAGGGCGCCGAGCGGCCAGATGACGGCCGAGACGACCAGGGTGACGGCGTTCACTCCGATCGGGATGGCCACACCGGTCAGCGTGATCACGAGCGAGACGAGAGCGTGCCACGCCGCCGGATAGAACGGCAGCGTGCCCCCCGGGTTCGTCATCCGTCCGAGGTTGAACGACGAAGCGTTTCCCGTGTCCAGGACATATCGGACACCGTTGAGATGGAAGATGTTGTCGAAGGTCTGCGAGAAGTTGGTCGGCTCCCCGATCGCGACGCAGACCCGCCAGACGAGAAAGCCGCTGCCCAGCACGATCGCGGCCAGCACCCAGAAGTCGGGGCGCGAACCCCCCGCCTCCGTCGACGGTCGCACCCACCTCCGGCGGATCAGCGTCAGTGCAACGGCCAGAATCGCAGTGAGCAGGATGAGAGGGACGGGCGACCAGACCAACCCGACCCACGGCGCGGTGACGGAGGCGAGCGCGATCGCCGTCAGGGCGAATGCCGGAGCCGCGGCACACGCCCACAGTCCGCGCAGGCCCACCGCCCAGGAGAGCACGCCGCCGACGACGGCGAGGACGGCGAGGGCAGCGAGCACGGCAACAGCGAGCAAAAGCCAGGTCACGGGGTGAAGTCCTCGGGAGTCGTGTCCGCTCGATTCTCGCGGATCCCATCCACACTAATCGTGCGGCCTGGAAGAACACCGACGCGCGCCGCGTCCGCACGTTCTGCGGAGAGAGACGACCGCCGTCTGGCAGGATGGGAGACCATGAAGGGCATTATCCTGGCGGGCGGCTCCGGCACCCGGCTGCACCCCATCACCCTCGGGGTGTCGAAGCAGCTGGTTCCTGTGTACGACAAGCCGATGGTCTACTACCCGCTGTCGACGCTGATGCTCGCGGGCATCCGGGACATCCTCGTCGTGACCACCCCCCATGACGCGCCCTTCTTCGAGCGGCTCCTGGGCGACGGTTCCCAGTTCGGGGTGAACATCTCCTTCGCTCAGCAGCCGTCGCCCGACGGCCTCGCCCAGGCGTTCACGATCGGCGCCGACTTCATCGGCACCGACAAGGTCGCGCTCGTCCTCGGCGACAACCTCCTCTACGGCCCCGGACTGGGCACGCAGCTCAAGCGGTACACGGACGTCGACGGCGGCGCCGTCTTCGCCTACTGGGTCGCCGAGCCCTCCGCGTACGGTGTCGTCGAGTTCGACGCCGAAGGCAGAGCCGTCTCGTTGGAGGAGAAGCCCGTCGCGCCGCGCAGCAACTACGCGGTACCGGGTCTCTACTTCTACGACAACGACGTCGTGGACATCGCCCGGAACCTGCGGCCGTCGGCGCGCGGCGAGTACGAGATCACCGACATCAACAAGGCCTACCTGGAGGCGGGAAAGCTGCAGGTGGAGGTGCTGCCGCGCGGAACCGCGTGGCTGGACACGGGTACCTTCGACCAGATGACGGATGCCGCGGACTACGTGCGGACGATCGAGCGCCGCACCGGTTTGCGGATCGGGGTGCCGGAGGAGGTCGCGTGGCGGCAGGGGTTCCTGTCCGACGCGCAGTTGAACGAGCGGGCGCAGAAGCTCGTGAAATCGGGCTACGGCACCTACCTGCTCAGCATTCTGGAACGAGGACTCTGATGGCGCGCAAACTCCTGGTCACCGGTGGTGCCGGCTTCATCGGTTCGAACTTCGTCCACCACGTGATCGCGCACACCGACGATCACGTCACGGTCCTGGACAAGCTCACCTACGCGGGCAACCTGGCGTCGCTGGCGGGCCTGCCGGCGGACCGCTTCTCTTTCGTGGAGGGCGACATCGCCGATGCGGCGCTGGTCGACGACCTGTTCGCCGGGGCGGATGCGGTCGTCCACTACGCCGCGGAATCGCACAACGACAACAGCCTGAACGATCCGCGTCCGTTCCTGGACACGAACATCATCGGCACGTACACGCTGCTGGAGGCCGCGCGTAAGCACGGGACGCGCGTGCATCACATCTCGACCGATGAGGTGTACGGGGACCTCGAGCTGGACGACCCGGAACGGTTCACCGAGAACACCCCCTACAACCCCTCGTCGCCGTACTCGTCGACGAAGGCGGGCTCCGACCTCCTCGTGCGCGCCTGGGTGCGCTCCTTCGGCGTGCAGGCGACCATCAGCAACTGCTCGAACAACTACGGCCCGTACCAGCACGTCGAGAAGTTCATCCCGCGCCAGATCACGAACGTGATCCGCGGCATCCGTCCGAAGCTGTACGGCAAGGGCGAGAACGTGCGCGACTGGATCCACGCCGACGACCACTCCTCGGCCGTGCTCACGATCCTCGACAAGGGTGTCATCGGCGAGACGTACCTCATCGGCGCAGACGGCGAGAAGGACAACAAGACCGTGGTCGAGCTGATCCTCGAGCTCATGGGCCAACCCGCCGACGCCTACGACCACGTGACCGACCGTGCCGGCCACGACCTGCGCTACGCGATCGACTCCACGAAGCTGCGCACCGAGCTGGGCTGGACGCCGCAGTACCGCGACTTCGAAGCGGGGCTCGCCGCGACGATCGACTGGTACCGCACCAACGAAGCATGGTGGGCAGCCGCCAAAGACGGCGTCGAAGCGTTCTACGCCAGCAAAGGACAGTGACCCGCGGACGGCCTCGTTCTCAGGCTGGCGCACAGGCCCCACCAGGTAGACTCGCAAGGATGTTTGCTTCAGACCGGGATGCTGGTGAGCGGATGCGCCGCCTCGCGGCGATGCCGCTCGAGGAGGTCGGCGGATCCCACGGCCGCCGCTCATCCGTCGGAGCCCTGCGCAACGTGCTGTCCCGGCGTGAGATGCTCGGTCTGCTCATTCGCCGCGACCTCAAGGCCCGCTACAAGGACTCGACCCTCGGCTTCTTCTGGTCGACCGCCCGGCCCCTCATCCAGCTCGCGATCTACTTCGTCGTCATGGGGCAGTTCCTCCAGGCGGCGAAGAGCATCCCCGATTTCGCCGTGTACGTCTTCGCCGGCCTGTCGGCCATCGGACTGTTCACGGAGATCATCACCGGAGCGACGAGCTCGATCCTGAACAATGGCGGCCTGGTGAAGAAGGTCTACCTGCCGCGAGAGATCTTCCCGCTCTCGAGCGTCGGATCGGCGTTGTTCAACTTCGGCATCCAGCTGGTGATCCTCCTCGGCGCGACCCTGCTCGTGGCGAAGCCGCCGCTGCACCTCCAGTTCCTCTACTTCTTCCCCGCTCTCCTGGTCCTCGTCGTCTACGCGACCGCGTTCGGGCTGCTGTTCAGCGCGGTCAACGTGTACCTGCGCGACACGCAGTACCTCGTCGAGGTCGTGACGATGCTGCTGTTCTGGGCGAGCCCGGTCGTGTACTCGTGGGAGATGGTGCGCAACCTGATCTCGAGCCCGCTGCTCCTCGAGGTGTACACCAACAACCCGCTGACGCTCGCCGTCCTCGGATTCCAGCGCGCGTTCTGGGTCGCCGGTGAAGCGCACGTGTGGCCCGGCGAACTCATGCTGCGCCTCCTCGTCGCGCTCGGGATCGGGCTCGTCCTCCTCGTCTTCTGTCACCGCACCTTCGTTCGCCTGCAGGGCAACTTCGCCCAGGAGCTCTGAGCCGGCCATGCCTTCCTCATCCCGCGACCAGGACGACGTCACGCCTCCCGTGGTGGCATCCGTCGAGCACGTCTCGAAGCGATTCGTCATCCGCAAGGACTCCTCCATCAAGGAGCGCATCGTCACACTCGGCAGGGCGGGCAGGCGCCATCGGCAGAGCTTCTGGGCCCTCGACGACGTGACGCTCGACATCCGCGCCGGCGAGACGATCGGACTGATCGGTCACAACGGGTCCGGCAAGAGCACACTGCTGAAGATGATCGGCGGGATCATCGAACCGACATCGGGAACGGTGCGCGAACGGGGTCGCCTCGCGGCGCTGCTCGAGCTGGGCGCCGGCTTCCATCCGGATCTCACCGGCCGCGAGAACGTCTTCCTCAACGCCTCGGTGCTGGGGCTGAGCCGTGAGGAGACCGAGGCGCAGTTCGACGACATCGTCGCTTTCGCCAACATCGGCGATTTCATCGATACGCAGGTCAAGTTCTACTCATCGGGCATGTACGTGCGTCTGGCGTTCGCCGTGGCGGTGCACACCGACCCCGACATCCTGCTCGTCGACGAGGTGTTGGCCGTCGGGGATGAGGCCTTCCAGCGCAAGTGCATGGACCGCATCCGGCAGTTCCAGCACGAGGGACGCACGATCATCCTCGTCAGCCACTCGTTGGATCAGGTGGTGGATCTGTGCGGACGCTCCGTCCTGCTGGATCACGGGAAGATCGTCTACGACGGCAACCCCACCATCGCGGTCGCCAAGTTCCGAGACCTCCTCGAGGAACGGCGTCTGGAGGAACGGGCGACGGATGCGGCCAACGCGCGGACGGGTGGCGCAGCCGTCACGACGGTCGTCGCACGTGCGGGCGATCCCCGCTCCGGAGGAGCGCTGCGGCGCGGTGACGACCTGGAGATCGTGGTCACGGTCGCCGCCGACCACCTCGACGACTGGGCCTGCCGGATTCAGATCGACGACAAGATGGGCCAGAAGGTCTATGTCACCGGAACGGACTGGCTGGGAGTGGCGCAGGAGCCGCTGTCCGGGGAGCGGGAGGTGCGCTTCCTCCTGCGCGCACCCGCGTTCGGCGGTGGAAAGTACTTCGTCAACGCGGCGCTGCTGAACGACCAGGGTCAGACCCTGCACAACGTGATGCAGGCGACGTCGTTCAACGTCGAAGCCGACCCCCACGCCATCGGATTCTTGAGCATCCCCGTGGAGGCATCGGCTGCAGGTCGGTGAGGCCGATGCCCCGCCGAGGAAACGGATAGGGTAGGTCGATGTCCCTCTCGCCAGCCACCACCCGGCGCCGCATGCTGCATTTCGTCAGCCGAGTCGACGACAGCAACGCCGGTGACCGCGTGGCGAGCCCGCTCACCCACTACGCCGAGCGGTTCGCCGCCTTCCCCTTCCGACGGCATGACATCCGCTACATCGACTGGGACGCCATCCGCGACGACGACGTCGTGATCCTCGGCGGCGGCGGCATGTTCGACCACACCGAGTTCATGAACCGCGCGATCAATCGGCTCCTTCGCGTCGGTGCGCCCGTCATCGCGTGGGCGCCGGGGTTCAACACGCACTTCGGCCTGTCCCCCTCGTTCCGGACGCCGATCGACTTCGATCGATTCACGATCCTCACCGTCCGCGACTTCGAGAACGAGCACGCCATCCCCTACCTCCCGGATGTGACGTGCGTGATGCCGCAGCTGCGGACGACGCACGAGATCCGCAGGCGGTTCGGAGTCGCGCACCACAAGGACTTCCCGCTGGACTTCCCCGGCCATGACGCGATCTCCAATGAGACGAGCGTGGAGGAGATCCTCACCTTCATCGGTGAGAGCGAGATCGTCGTGTCCAACAGCTATCACATGATCTACTGGGCGACCTTGATGGGCAAGCGCTGCCTGAGCCCCGGAGGCTTCTCCACGAAGTTCGACGGGTTCGAGTACCCGCCGACGTTCATCGATCCGGGCGAGGATCTCGAGGATGCGGCGAGGAGAGCGCGCTCCTACGACGTCCTGGACGCCTGCATCGAGAAGACCGATCTCTTCCTGGAGGAGGTCCTCGCCGTCGTCCGCGCACACGTGCCCGAGGGCGTCACACCCTGGGACGCCTACGATCTGGCGACGCGGGCGGCCGAGGCCGAGCAGCGCGCACGCGATCTCCGGCTTCTGCCGGGGGACATGGTGGCCTCCAAGCTGTTGATCGACACCGGAGCCGGATTCACGGACGACCAGCGTATCGACGCCACGAACAACGTGTTCGGCGACGACCGGATGACGGTGACGTTCGATCTCTCCGCCTACACGAACATCGACAGCGTCCGCTTCCACCCCCTGGACGGATGGGTCAGCCGGATCTCGGTGCTCTCCGCGGTGTCGGACCTCGGCGACGCAGCGCTCGTTGCCGAGGGCGCGTCGTCCGCGGACGGCGTCGACACCTTCCTCACGACGAACCCGTGGTACCTGTCGTCGGCGCCGGTGGCGGGAACCCTGGAGATCTCGTTCCATCTGGAGCTGGTCCCGAAAGCGGAGACGGAGTGGAACATCCTGCAGCTGGACCGCCTGGCCCGCATCCGCACGGCAGAGCGCGACGCCGCCACCGCGGAGTTCACCGAGACGTATGAGCAGTTGATGGGCACGGCCCGCGAGCTCGACGATGCGCGATCGGAGCTGCGGGAGACCCGGTCACGACTCCAGCGCATCGAGCAGAGCCGCGCATGGCGGGCGACGAGGCCCGTCCGGGCCGTCGCGCGCCGTCTGCGCGCTCTTCGAGATCGCCGTCGGTGATCTCGCTCAGAGGGGCGTGACCTCCCCCAACCGGGGGTGCTGTCGGTCCTTGTCGGACAACTCGACGTTCGCGAGCGGAATCGGCCACGGGATGTCGGCGGTCTCATCGGCGAGGTTCACGAAGGAGTATTCGCCGAGCTTCTCGGGGCTCCAATGGTCGTTCACGAGGTAGGTGTAGACCGTGTTGGGCTCGAGCGTCTGGTAGGAGTTGCCCACCCCGCGCGGAACGAAGATCGCGGTCGACGGGTCGAGCTCCGCCGTGAAGACGGTGCCGAAGCTCTCACCGGCGCGAAGATCCACCCACGCGCCGAAGACGGATCCGAAGCCGATCGAGATGAACTTGTCCCACGGTTCGGCATGGATGCCGCGCGTCGTGCCGACGGCGTCGTTGAACGAGATGTTGTTCTGCACCGGACCGAAGTCCGGAATACCCAGCTCCATCATCTTCTCGCGCTGCCAGTTCTCCTTGAACCATCCGCGGTTGTCGCCGTGGACGGGCAGATCGACGAGGAGGAGCCCGGGTATCGGCGTGGTGCGGGCGGCGAGCGATTTGCCGTACTCGATGGTCACGAATTCTCCTTGGCGAAGGGGGAGGCGGACATGAGCGCAGATATGGCTTCTGCATCGGCCCACGTTCCGGGGGAATCATAGGGGCGGTCGGGAAAGGCTCCGTACTCGAGTGTGAGCCCCAGACCGTTGTCGGCGATGAACCTCTCCACTCGGCTCGCCAGCGACTCCGGGGCGCCGCTCGCGACGTTGAGAACCCCGGTGACACCGGGAGAGACGGCGGCGACGGCGATCTGCCGGCCGAGCTCCACCACATCGATGAAGTCGTACAGGGTCTTTCCGGTCGTGAACGGGAAGACCGTCTCCCCTCGATCTGCCGCCTCGAGCAGTTTGGCGAAGATCGAACGGTTTCGTCGATCATCACCCAGGATGTAATAGGCCCGCAGCCAGACGTACTCGGAACGCTCACCGATGGCGATGGTCGTCGAGCGTCGCAGGGCATCCTTCGCGACGCCGTACAGCGTGAGCGGATTGGTGGGGGTGTCGGCGGTCACCGGCCCCTCCCAGTAGCCGATCTCGTGCATGGTCCCGAGCGCGGCGATGCGCGGAACGCCGGCATCGGCGAGGCCCGTCAGAAACGCGTAGTGGCGTGACAGTTGCGCCATGTGGGACGGCGCGTTGTGCACGAAACCGTCCTGCCACGCGAGGTGGATGACCGCCGCGACGTCGCCGACCCCGACGGCCCGGAGCACATCCGCACCCTCTGTGAGGATGTCTGCCTCGAAGACACGTGCCCGGGGGTCGATGGCCGCGGCGGAGCCGGGTCGCACGACGGCGATCGGCTCGAAGCCGAGGTCGGCGACCGCCGTGACGACATGCCTTCCGACGTAACCAGCCGCTCCGGTGATGATGACCGATGATCCCGCCATAGTCCTAGATCGCTCCTCTCAGGGCCCCGACAATGACCAGCGCTCCCGTCACGAGGAGCAGAAGCACGAGCGGCGTCATCCTGAGCCACGAGGGGACGCGCGACGAGCTCGCCTTCGGCGGCACCGGCTTCCAGCCTCCCAGGACGGCGACGCCGCGCGGCATCCAGTGCTTCAAGTCCAACGCCGGCTTCTCGATGAGCATGTAGCTCGCGAGCGCATACAGGTGCACGATCACGATGACCACGGCGAGGTACGCTACCGTTCCCCACTTCTCGACGCCGAAGACCGCCGCAAGGAACATCACGGGCCATCCGGCGATGTAGATGCCGTACGAGAGGTCCGCCCTCCGGTCCCAGTTGGCAAGGACCTTCACCCGACTGCCGAACCAGATCAGACCGTAGGCGAAGGCGTACTGGCCGACGACGAACCATCCACCGCGCCACCAGCACAACGCGGCCAGAACGAGCATCCCGATCCCGAGCCGATCATCGAACGGGACCTTGTCGATGAAGAGCTGGACCAGTGTGCCGAAGGCGAACGGGGCGGCGAGCTGCAGAACCTGCGGGTTGCCGAGCAGCTGGAACGTCGACGCCAGGTCGCCGACATGCAGAGCCTGCAGCATGCTGAGCGCGAGAATCAGCACCGCGAAGGCCGCACCCACGATGCGCCCGGCCAGGGCGCCCACGACGCCGAGCGCCAGGACCCCCAGGTAGCAGCCGAACTCCCACATCAGGGTCCATGCGGAGCCGTTCCAGGTGTTGTACCCCTCCAGCACCGCGTGAACGCCGGAGCCCGTGCCGGCGATCGACCACTGTCCGAGGATCAAGGTGAAGTTGCGCGCCACGTAATCCCACGGGGAATCCGATGCGACGGAGAAGAAGCCGCGAACGGTCCCGCGCTCGTGCCACCACGCCAGGGGCGCGAACACGAATGCCGTGATGACGAGGACGAGGAACCAGGCCGGGAAGATGCGGACGACGCGATGCCACAGGAAGCGCACCGGGGAGGAGCTGTTCATCATGCTGCGGGTGATGAGCATTCCCGACAGGAAGAAGAAGCCCGTGACGGCCACTCCGCCCAGCGACGTCTCCGCGCCCCACTGGGCGCCGATATCCACGCCGCCGAAGAGACCGGCGACGGGTCCCGCGTGCGAGAAGATGACCATGAAGGCCATCAGCCAGCGAAGAAAGCCGATGGAGTTGTTACGGGTGTCGAAGGCGACAGCGAGACTCGTCAATCCGCGCTCACAATCCGACGGGATAGCCGAACGTGTCGGCGCCCTCCCAGATCGCCGGGCGGAGGTTGGTCGCAACAGGGCGCTGCCCGCCGAAGTAGGCGACCACCGCGTCGACGACGTCGATCTGATCGGTGTCGATCTCCGTCGTGAAGCCGCACCACTGAGCCATGCACATCTCATCGGCCTCGGACCGCAGGGTCACGGTCACCACCCGCGGGTCGACATCGTCCCAGTCGGATGCCGCGTTGACGAGCGCATAGCCGTTGACAGCGGCAGCGTGCGCGATGATCGCCGCCACCGCCTCCGGGCGCGCGTCGTCCATGACCCCGGAGCGCATGAAGGCATCGACGCTCCAGCGGAACATCGGTGAGCGGTGCTCGACGATCGCTTGATTCGTCCAGTCGGCGATATCGGACTGCGACACCACCCCGGCCGCGAGAGTCGAGCCACGTCCGGCGTGGTAGACGTACGCCCCCTGGACGAGAAGGTGCCGATACCCGGCGCTCGTCGCCCGTGCGGACCAGTCCGACTCCTCGCCGTAGCCCCGCCCGAAGACGGGATCCATGAGTCCGACGACCTCCAGTCGCGGCACGGGCACCATCATGGCGAACGAGATGCCCGCGGGGATGTCGATCGCCTCCGTCCCGAAACGGTTGTGGAGGGCGGTTCCGATGAGATCGGCGACGTCCTGCTCCTCCGGATACAGCTCCACACCGCAGGGCAACGAGTACGGCTCGACGTTGGTCGACCATGCCGTCGCCGATGCGACGTTTTCGTGCCCGCGCAGCGCCTCCAGCAGCACGCTCACCGAGTTCTTGGAGTAGATGACGTCGGAGTTGGAGATCACGACGTAGTCGTACTGCAGCTTCTGCGCCGTCGCGAGGCCCAGGTTCACGTTCCGCGGGATGCCGAGGTTGCGCGTGGCGCGGTAGTACGTCGCGCCCTTGCGATCCGAGATCTCCGCCAGATGGTCGCTGAAGCCCGGCTCCGGGCTCGCGTCGTCGAGCACGAGCACATCGAGATCGAAGCCATCGTGCTCGATGGCCGCGATCGAGTCCATCGTCCGCTCGGCGAAATCGCGGCCGTTGTAGAAGGTGACCGCCAGGAGGACGCGCGGCCTCGTGGGCGCGCTCACCGGCCCATCATCCGCTTGGCGCGACGACCGATGACGTACAGGGTGTGGTTCTTGCGGAACACGTGCTCGATCTTGCGCCGCGGATCCAGCATGAGCTTGAGCTGGACGACTTCGGCCTCGAGCTCGGTGATCCGCTTCTCGCGCTCCAGCATGCCGCGAGTCAGCTCGATGACCCGTGCGTTCGCGACCTCGACGTCCTTGAGCGCACGCTCGAGCGAGACGGAATCGACGGCATCCGCGGACAGCACACGGTCATCGGTCATCTGGAATCCTCTCGTCAGTACCCTCGGCGAGGGGACGTGGGGCCGGGTTCTCACCGGGGAGCACGACCGGCCTCAGATGAGCCCGCCCCGGCAGGCGCTGCAGCGGACTCGGTGGCGATCAGGACGCCGCGGGTTCGATATCGCCCGCCGGCGATCTCCCCCGCCCCCAGCAGATTAGCATCCATCGCCGTGGACTCTTCGCGACGACCGACCGTCACGGCGCCACCGAGATCGTGCCGAACTGGAAGTCCTGAGCCGTGCCCCCCGAAACGTTCTTGGCCGCGCGCAACGGAAGTCCGTAACGCCCGTTCGCTCCCCCGGCGGCGATCCACCGGCTGTAGATCGGCGCCGACACGACGTTGGCACCCGTTGCCGGCGACCAGACGATGGATCCGTTGTCGAAGTCGACCCCGCACCATTTCCCGTTGCAGGTGGCGGCGGCGAGCACACGCCCGAGCGTGCCGGTGGGACCACCCGCCGCCATCCAGAGATCACGGTATTCGCCGAGGACGGCGATCACGCCGTTGGAGGGAGACCCCGAGAGCACACCGCCCTGGAACGACTGCGAACACGTCACCGCCGTGCACACCGCCGCCGCCGTCGGCGCACCCAACGCCCCGCCGCCCGCACCCTGCGCCTGCCACGGCTGCAGGAACCAGCCCGACACCGTCACCATCCCGTACGCCGGCGTCCACGCCAGGACACCGCGCTGGAAAGCCTGCGAACAGCTCTTGCCGTCACACGAGTCGTTGCCCAGCGGCAGACCCAGCGAGCCCGTGACGCCGCCCGTCGCGAGCCACACGTCACGGTACTGTCCCGTCACGGCGACGACGCCGTTCGACGGCGAACCGACCAGCAGACCGCCCTGGAACGACTGCGAACACGTCACCGCCGTGCACACCGCCGCCGCCGTCGGCGCACCCAACGCCCCGCCGC
>NZ_JBXAFF010000014.1:0-23862 GCF_058792815.1 Microbacterium sp. MPR-TSA4 | reverse complement strand
GAACCGACCAGCAGACCGCCCTGGAACGACTGCGAACACGTCACCGCCGTGCACACCGCCGCCGCCGTCGGCGCACCCAGAACACCCTGGTCATAGCCGCGGGCCGCCCAGGCGGAGAGGAACAGCCCGGTGGTGATGATCGTGCCCCGCGCCGTGGAGACGTCGATGCGCGCCCGCTCGAACAGCTGCGAGCAGGAGGTGCCTGCGCCGCACGTTGCGGGAGCGACCGGTGCGCCCAGGGCGGCATATCCCCCCGCCGCGAGGTACGGTGTCGCGATCGCGGTCGGAATCGCCTGGGCGTTCGAACCGGCCGCCACGATGAGGCCGCCGTCGAACCGCTGCGTGCACCCGCCGCCGGCGCACACCGCATCGCTCTGGGGATACCCCATCGCGCCCGCCGACATGCCGTTCGCGCTCCACGCCTGGAAGATCCCGCCCACGACCGCGGTCGCACCCCCGCCGGAGAAGAACGCCGCCCGGGCGAAGGTCTGGGCGCACTTGTCACCGGCCGAGCAGACCTCCGGGCCGCGCGCGCCGCCGAGGGCGACACCGCCCGCCGCCAGCCAGGTGTACTGGATGTGCTGTCCCACCAGCGACCCGCCGACCGAGTCCGCCGCGATCACCCCGCCGTCGAACGACTGCGCGCAGGTCGAGTCAGCGGCACAGACCGGCACGCCCGTCGGCAATCCCGGCTTGCCATCGATGAACCCGAGGTTCCGCCACATCGACTCGACGACCGACGGGACACCGAACACGCCCCGCGAGGGGAACCAGAAGATCGTCCCGCCGGCGAACGACTGCTGGCAGTAGCGGTTGTCGATGCAGACGACGACGCTCCTCGGCGCGCCGAGGATTCCGGAAGCTCCGCCGAGGGACTTCCACACCGCGGCGTACTCCCCCGTGACCTGCTCTGCGGTCGGGTCGCCGAACCAGTCGGTGTACAGACGCCAGAAGTTGCGGTTGCCGTAGGACGAGCAGAAGTCACCGGTGCTGTAGAGGTTGTCGAGCGCGGCCTGATTGGGTGTGTACGGCGTGTAGACGTACAGCGCGCGCGTGGCATCGTTCTGGATGTAGACGCGCTTGGTTCCGCAGATGCCCTTCGTGTCCGGAGGGTTGGCCTGATACAGGATGTTGTTCCACCCCAGCTGGTAGCCGAACCAACTCGGGTTCTTGATGTAGATCTGCATCTGCCGAGCCGCGCCGTACAGCTGGTAGAAGAAGCCCGCATAGTCGGGGTCGCAGGCGGCCCCGTCGGGGCATCCCTGCCCGAGCGCCGCACTGTACTGCACCTCGTACGGCGACGGGTCCGTGACGAGGCTCTGCTCCTTCTGCAGCATCACGAGAATCACCTTGGGGTTGATTCCGCACGACTGGGCGACGGCCGAGATCAACTGGGCGGCGGTCATCGAGCCGCCCGGGAACGCACTGCAGTAGGCGTTCGCCGCGAGCGCCGGCGTCGACTGCGCGACATAGTCGCGCATGCACGGCATGCCGTACAACGGCCGACAGTTCGACACCTTCGAGTTCAGGAAGCTCTGGATGTCGGATGCCGAGAGCGACCCCGAATCGAAGAAGTTGCTGTCGGAGATCAGATAGCCGGCCTGGAAGCTGCTCGCGGTCGCGGCGTCCGCGGCCGGCGGTTGCAGCGGTGCGACGACTCCGACGAGTCCCGAGAACACCGCCGCAACGACGACCAGCATCGAGAGGAGACGACGGCGGAGGGTCCGCGGGGCTTCACTCACGGCTGATGGACCAGCACCGATGCGGACGAGCCGGCCGAGGTCGGCGAGGTGAAGCTCAGAACGAGCGTCCAGTCGCCGGGCTCGGCCGCGATCTTGATCAGCCCGCAGTTCACGGCTGCGGGCGTGGCGTGGGCCTCTGTCTGGGCGGTGAGGACGCGACCCGTCGCCGATGTGGCGGTCAGCGAGCACGTCCCCTCCTCGTCGGCGTCTCCCGTGACGAGGCCCGATGCGAAGACGTCCTCCCCGTCCGCTCCCGAGCTGACGATCGTGACCGTCGCCGTGGCGCCGGGCGTCGGCGACGCGATCGGAGAGGGCGTCGCCGGGGTCGCAGAGGACGTCGGCGTCGGCACGGCAACGGTCGCGCTGGTGGGAGGAACCGGAGCGGTCGTCGTCGAGCCCGGCGAGCCTGCGGAGCCGGTCGCGCATGCGACGAGGGACATCATCGCGCCGACCGACACCAGCGCGCCGAAACCGACGCGCCTCATCGCGTCGCGCCGCTCGCCGAGACCAGGCTGCACTCGTTGACCGTAGTTCACTCCCTCAGTATCAACCACAGTTGGCGAGAATGGTCGAGATCAGCCCGCGTGCCCTTCACGGACGCGACTCGCAAGCGATCCCGTTGTTGTCGCGGTCAAGCCTGGCGACATCGCCGTAGTACGGCTTGTACTTGTCGAACCATGCCTGCGCTTGCGCCTGCGTGTCAAAATCGTCGCAGTTGACCGTATCGCCGGGGTTGGCGGGCGTCCCGCCGCCGGACGAGCCGCCCGTCGACGGCGCGGAGCCCGGCAGGGGATAGCTGGCCCGCCACGCATCGGCCTCGGCTCCCGTGAGCACCCGTACGCCTCCACCGGGCTGCCACACCATGAGGCCGTGCTGGAACGGAACCTGGCACTGGCCGCTGAAGCACGACTCGGGCCCCTCGACGAGACCGAGGTGACCGTCGGGCCCACCTTCGCGATAGAGCCAATGGTCGACGTACGCCGTGGAGAGCGACACGATCCCCGTGGACGACGACGTCAGCGTGCCTCTACTGAACTGCTGATAACACGCCGCTCGTTGACACTCCATCGCACCGAGCGGAACACCGAGAGAGCCACCACCCCCTCCTCGGGCGATCCAGTCGCCGTAGAACCAGCGCTTCGTGACGGGGAACGTCACGCCGTAGCCGCCCGGATTCCAGACGATGACACCACCCGTGAACGAAGCCTCGCAGTACCACCCGTAGCACTTCTCGGGCCCCGAGACCAGACCGATGTCGCCGTCCGGTCCGCCCCACGCAAGCCACGTGCGCACATAGGAGCTGGAGAGTTTCACGATCTGGGTGCCGTCCGAGGTGAGCACGCCACCCACGAACTCCTGCCAGCACGAGGACGACTGGCACGTGAGGCCGTTGAGCGGGATGCCGATCTCTCCGGTGACCGCACCGAGCCGCTTCCACGCCTCTTCGAACCACGGGTGCACGAGGATCACCTGAACCCCGACGCCGGGCGTCCACCGTGCGACACCGTGGGTGAACGGAGTGGCGCAGTACGTACCGAAGCAGGATTCGGGGCCCGCGACCAGCCCGAGCCCGCCGTCCGGGCCTCCGGCCGCGAGCCATGTCGAGACGTACTCGGTGGAGAGCTTGACGATCCGGGTCCCATCGGACGTGAGCACTCCGCCGGCGAACTCCTGCCAGCACGAGCTCGACTGACACTGCATCGGGTGCAGGGGTGCGCCGAGGACGCCGCCGGTTCCGCCCAATTCGGTGTACGTCGGTTCGAACCACGGGTGCACCGGGATGTCGGTCGAGGCAGCCGCTGCGCTCGACGCCGTCGAGCCGGCGATACGTGCGGGCGCCGCGTCCACGGGCGCGGCGTACGCACCGGTGCCCGCTCCTGCGGCGACGATCACCACGACCAGGGCTGCGCAGACCGCGCTGAACAGAGAAAGGCGCCCCCGTCGCCTTCGCGCCCCGACCATGGACACCAGTGGATTCGACTGCACAGTCATGTCCTTTCATCCCGCAGACGGCTCGTCTCCCGCGCCTCGACCACACGCTACCGTTCTTCCGGGATCCGCCGAGGGCGTCGCCGCCGTCCCCGCCCCCGATCACGTGCCGCCTTCGCCGCCCGGGTGCGATAGCGTCGCCGGGTGGACACGCTCACGCAGGAGACACGACGTCGAAACACCTCCGGTCGGCAGTGGTGTCTCTTCCTCGACCGCGACGGCGTGATCAACACCCGCATCATCGACGGCTATGTGCGCACGTGGGAGCAGTTCGCGTTCGAACCCGGGGCACTCGAGGCCCTGGCAGTCCTCGCGCAGTGGGCACCGCGCATCGTGGTCGTGACGAACCAGCAGGGCGTGGGCAAGGGGCTCATGACGGCTGCCGACCTCGACGACATCCATCGGCGGATGCGCCTCGAGATCGAAGGGGCGGGAGGGCGGATCGACGACATCCGCGTGTGCCCCCACCTCGTCGGCGCGGACTGCGACTGCCGCAAGCCTGCTCCCGGGATGGCGCTGAGCTACCTCGCCCAGCATCCGGAGGTCGATGCGGCACTGTCGGTCATGGTGGGCGACACGGAGTCGGACATCGAGATGGGACGGCGACTGGGAGCGCGCACCGGCGGCACGATGACCGTGCGCATCGATGCCGTGGACGATCCGCACGCCGACGTCACGTTCCCGACGTTGGCGGCATTCGCCGCCGCCGCCGCGGGGCCGGATCACTCCGCGGAGTAGCCGAACCCGTCCTCGATGGCCTGCATCAGCGAGTGGATGACGACGAGCTCCGACTCCTGGATGCGGTCGGCCCAGCGACTGGCGCCGAGGGCGATCGTCACATCGGCCAACGCCCCGATCGGGCTCTCGGCCGTGCCCGACGAGGCCACGACCTTGCCTCCCGCCGCCTTCATCGCCTCCGCCGCGCGGAGCACGTTCGGTGACTTGCCGCTCGTGCTGAGCGCGAGCAGGACGTCGCCGGGGCGAGCGAACGCCTCGACGAACTTGGAGAACACGAACTCGTAGCCGTAGTCGTTGGCGACGCAGGTGAGGTGGGACGGGTCGGAGATCGCCATCGCGCGCAGCGGCGGCCGATTCCCACGGAACCTGCCGGTGAGTTCCTCGGCGAAGTGCTGAGCGTTGGTCATCGAACCGCCGTTGCCGCAGGCGAACAGCGTCCCTCCCCCGCGCAGTGAGGCCACCATGGTCTCCGCCGCGGCCGCGAACGACGCTCCGAAGCGCTCGTCCTCCGCGAGGGCCGACATCCGGCGTGCGTTCTCGAGCAGGTTCTCCTGAACGATGTTCATCTTGTGATTCCTCTCCCGCGCGGCTCAGCCGCGACGCACCTGTTCGCCCTGCGACAGCTTCGTCGTCGAGACACCGTCGAGGAGGGTCACGATATGGACTCTGCCGCCCCAGGCCTTGGCATCGTCTCCCCCGACGACCTGATCGGGTCGGTAGTCCGATCCTTTCACGATGACGTCCGGCTGGATGGCCCGGATCAGCTCGCGGGGAGTGTCCTGCTCGAACACGGTGACGAAATCCACGTAGCGTACGGCGTCCAGCACCGCCATGCGATCCGCCTGCGGTTGCAGCGGTCGCGACGGTCCTTTGAGTCGCGCCGTCGAGGCATCCGAGTTCACTCCCACGACGAGCACGTCGCCGAGCGAACGGGCCTCCTTGAGGAGAGCGACATGGCCGGCGTGCAGGAGGTCGAAGACTCCGTTCGCGAAGACCACCGTCCGGCCCGCGTCCTTCTCCACCCGCACCAGTCGCGCCAGCTCATCCCAGTCCTCGATCGTGCCCGGCCGGTGGGCGGGAGAGGAATCGATCAGCAGTTCGTTGAGGAGGTCGGCCGAGGTCACCACCGCGGTGCCCGGACGGGCGCAGGCGATGCCGGCGGCCAGGTTTCCGACCTGCACGGCCTTCAGGGTGGACAGGCCGCTGCCGAGGCCCACTGCGAGACCCGCGATCATGGAGTCACCGGCACCGGAGACGTCGGCGACGAGACGGGCGCGCGTGGGAAGCCGCGTGCGCGCGCCGCCCTCGACGACCTCGACGCCCAGCGCGGACAGGGAGATCGCGACGGCCGACACATCCGGGACGGCCATCGCCTCGGCGATCTGCGCGAGCACCTCCTCGGTCGGCGCGGTCGCCGACACCCCCGCCATGAGGGCCGCCTCGGCGAAGTTGGGCTTCACGACCGTCGCGCCGCTGTACTTGCGGATGTCCGCCGACTTCGGGTCGACGACGACGGGCAGGGAGCGCTCTCGGGCGAAGGCGATCACGCGCTGCACGACCGCCTCGTCGAGCATGCCCTTCGCGTAGTCGGAGAGGACGATGACGCACCGATGGTCGTGCCCCTCGACGGCATCGCGCACAGCGCTGAGCACGGCATCCGCACCGGCCGCATCCAGCGACGACGTGTCCTCGCGATCGATGCGCACGATCTGCTGCTGCCCGGCCACGACCCGCAGCTTCTCGATCGTGGGGGCATCGCCTCGGGCGACGCGGCGCGCCTGGACGCCGGCGGCCGCGAGCAGTCTCTCGAGCTCCCGGCCCGCCTCGTCCTCGGCCCACGCCGCGATGAGAGTCGCCGCGGCGCCGAGCCCCGCGATGTTCATTGCCGCGTTCGCGGCGCCTCCGGCCACCGAGCGGTCCTGGGCGACGCGGAGCACGGGGATCGGCGCTTCCGGAGAGATGCGATGCACCGCGCCCTCGACGTACCGATCGAGCATCGCGTCGCCGACGACGACCACATGCACCGCCTGGAACCCGAGGACGTCGTGAGGAGTGATGAGGGGAAGAGAAGTCATGGCGGGTTCCAGATCAGTGACGGAGACAGGACGCGGGTCAGCCCGCGGACGCCGGTGTCTCGGAAGGACGAGAGGACTCACCGATGAGCGCGAGGGCGGCGCCGGCGACATCGGCGGAGTCGACGGCGAGGATGCAGTGCGGCTCGCGCGACGAGCACTCCTCGCCGCATCCGGGTGCGGGCCGTTCCGGCTGGAGAACCGCTCGCTGACGCGACCACGGGCCGAATCGCTCCGGCGCATTGTCGCTCCAGGGCGAGCCCGTCGCGGGATGGCAGGTGACGACGACGGTGGGAACGTCGAGAGAGCTCGAGATGTGCTGCAGACCGGAGTCGTTGCCGATGAAGAGGTCGCACTGCGAGATCGCCGCGGCGCTCTCGCTCAAGGAGAGTTCGCCCGCGAGATCCACGGCCGCGATCCCGCGGTCGCGGAGAAGCCCCACGAGTTCGGCCGCACGCTCGCGGTCGGTCGGGCCTCCGAGGATGCGGACGCGGACCGGCCCGCTCTTCGCGATCTCGACGACGGCCTCGGTCAGACGTTCGACGGGCCACTGACGCTTCGCGTCCCGTGCGCCGATGCCGAGGCCGATGACCCGTCCGCTCTCACCGGGCAAGGAGGCGCGGGCTTCTGCGCGCGCCGCGTCGGCGGCGTCGAACAGGGCTCGTCCCACCGGCCGGGCGCCCGGATGGGTCCATGCCAGCCCGAGCCAGTCCGCCAGGCGGCGCAGCTGAGCGACGGTCAGCAGGGGGTCGTTTCCGCGCGGGAGCTCATCGGTGAAGAGCGCGCTCTGGTCGCCGAGCCAGTCGGGCTCGCGCTGGGGGACGGGGGTGAAGCCGACGACCGAGCGCGCACGGGTGGCGACCGCGAGGTACCGGATCGGGGTGTCGTCGAAGTCCCAGCGCGGCAGGACCGCCAGATCGTAGCCGCGGATCCCGAACCGGCGCAGAGCCTGCCGAACCGTGAGGATCTGCCGCTTCAACGCCGAGCCCTCCGTGATCGGCGACCAGAAGATCAGACGGTCGACGCTGGGGGCGGCATGGAAAGCGGACCCCGGGCCCGGCTTGACCACGAGGTGCAGTTTCGCGGAGGGCCACTGGCGACGCATGGCGTCCAGCAGCGTCAACGTGCTGACGGTGTCGCCGATCTCGTCGCTGCGGAGGATGACGACCCGGCGCGGCTCCTGCGTCGGGTCCCAGGAGCGCCGCCGGCGCGAACCGAACAACCGGACAAACCGCCGTGGCGACAGAGGATCGCGATGCCGGATGGCATTGATCTCCCACTGGACGCGGTGAAGCAAGGAACGCGCGTTCATCCGAGCCATTCTACTGCTCACGCGGCGCCGCCCCCGCGGCGCGGTGGCGGAGGACGTCGTCGACGATACGTCCGGCCCGCGCGTCGAAGGAATGATCCCGTCGGATGCGCTCGGACGCGGCCGCGAGCCCCTCCGCATCCGGGAACAGATCGGCGGGGTCGCGTGCCAGCAGCTCGAGCAGTTCCTCGTCCGTTCGGAACACGGGCACGGCGTCACCGAACACGCGGTCGATACCGTCGACGTCCTCGCTGATCACCCGCCCGCCGGCGGCCACGACGTCGAACGGCCGCATGGCGATGAACCCTTCTTGCCGCATCGCCGGCCATTGGTCGTTGAGGACGATGGAGGCCGTCTCATAGCGCTCGCTGAGCCGGTCGTTCGGAAGGTTCTCCGCCGCGATGGCCGAGGCGGGGATGTAGGTGCGCCAATCCGGTCCGTAGACGCGCACCGGGATGCCCGCCGCCAGTGGCACGACGACGCTGGGCCGAGCGATTCCTCGCGCGGTGCCGACGAAGACGATCTCGTCGGTGCGCGCCAGGCCACGCGGGTAGAACTGATCGGCGTCGGTGCACTCCAGCAGCGGCGAGACGGTGATGTTCCACCGCTCGGAGGCCGCTGCACTCCACAGATCGGATGCCGCGTAGACGATGTCGAAGTCGTCCACCTCGGCTCGCGTGATCTGGTCGGGGTGGCTGATGATCCACTCGACGCGGGTACCCGTCGTCGGGGGCGAGATGCGGTACGGACCTCGCACCACCAGCGTCACGTCGTCGAGGGCAGACGTCCACCGGTCCCGGGCATCGAAGCTGTCCACGGCCACGAAGTGTCCGCGTCGTCTGAGGGCCTTGGCGAGTCCGTCGGCGAAGTGCGTGTCGCCCCAGACGGCGCCGAGGGGACCGGGCGGTGCGCAGATCTTGATGGCCCACCGCAAGGCCGCCGGCTCCGGGCGTCGCCACTCGAGCTCGGGCAGCGGTGCGGCGGACGGCGTGAGCGCGGGGCGCCAGGCCGTCACCCGGAAGCCCGCTGCACGGAGGATCTCTTCGGCGCGACGGCGCTCGTCGGAGAAGGGCGCCGCGGCGGGTTCCTCCGTCCGGAACGCGGTGTGGCGCGCGTACGACGTGCTCCGGATGCCCGCGTCGATCTGGCAGACGAAGCCGGGAACTCGAGCACGCAGGGCGGCGCTGAGGGCAGGCACGGCCGCTCCCGCCGAGACACCGTCGAACCCGCCGATCGCGGACCAATCCTCACGAGCCATCGCGAACGTGGGACCGGCCAGAAGGGGCACTTCGATGCGCGACGTCCCGAGGAGATCGAGGTCTTCGCGGGGATGGCCGCTGAGAATCGCGTAGGGCACGGTCCCGCCGGTGCCGGCCGCGCCGAAGGCCGCGACGGTTCCGTCGGGCGCGATCTCCACGGGTGCGACCGCCCGGCCCGGCACGACGCCTTCCCGCAGTGCGCGGATCTCGGCCGTGGTGAGGTCCGATCGCGGGCCGACGATCGTGATCGTGCCCGATCCGCGTCGGGGCGCGGCGTCGGCGCTGCGGACGGCATCCCGATAGGACGCGGCGCGCGGAACGATCACTCGCCGCAACGACGGGAACAGCCGTGCGGCGACGTCGAGCCCGATCCACTGACCGGCTTCGCATCCGACCGCGACGACGACCACGTCATCCGTGTGGGCCAGGGGGGTGACCTCGAGGACGCGACGGGGGTAATCGCGATCCCGCCGCTGGAGGATACGAACGACCAGGTCGGCTCGATCTGCGTCCCCGGCGGGTGCGTGCGTCCCCCGTCGCCACTCTTGCGCGGCCTCCATCGCCCAGGCGCGCAGCTGCATCACCGGCACGGACCGCGACCGTTCGCCGATCCGAACCTCGACGATCGCGCTCTCCCGGCGCGCCCAGACGTCGTCCAGTGGCGCAACGCCCTCGGCCCGGTGGGCGTCGGCCGGCGCGTCCCACCAGGGATGGACGGACACCGTGCGTCGATCGCTCACGAGGTAGGCGTAGAGCGCGGGGACCCGATCGGGCTCGGGCAGCGCCCGCCCGGCGACGAGCTCGTCGAACAGCGGATTCAGGCTGAGGCCGGATCTGAATCCGCGCGTGACGTAGTCCACGATCGCCCGCGCGTCACCGGCACGGCGCCATCCGCGCTGTGCGGCGTAATACTGCGCGTCCACCAGGCCGGAGCGGCGGATGACCCGCCACCACAGCAGACGGTCCGCGGCCCTGACGAGCGCGCCGGCCACCGGAGCGCCCCTGACGCGACGCCAGGCGGCGCGCAGACGCGATCGGGAAGCGGTCATCACGAGTCGCCTCGGCCGCCCAGACGTCGTCGCAGACGCCGCAGACGCGAAGCGATGGGCTGATGAGAATCGATGTCAGCACGGATCTGCTCCCGGAGGCGGTCGGCCGACGCATCGACGTGGTCCGCCAGCCGCCTCTCCATCCCCGCCAGGTACAGCGGAAGGCCCATTCCGTTGGCGGACGTCCAGGCGGCGAGCTCGCGATCGCGCACGAGGGCGTCGTCTTCGGCGTGTCGATCCTCGAGGGCGAACATGCTGTTGGACGCCACTCCGCTGGCGGAAGGGCGTTGGGTCCATATCGCGAGGGGAGCACCGGGGATGAACCCCACCGAGTGTCGAGCGAGCACCCGCAGCAGGAACTCCCAGTCCTCGACGGTGCCCAGTCGCTCGTCGTAACCGCCGACCTCGTCGTGGACCCGACGTCGGTAGAGCAACGAGATCGGGACGACGCGATTGCGATCGAGCATGTCGGTCAAGGAGACGCGGGTCATCCCTTCCCAGAACGGCACCCGCGAGGCCTCGACCCATACGCCGCCGACGTTCTGCTCGTAGGCGATCGCGGTGGCGACGGCGACGCCCACGTCCTCCGGGTGTGCGTCGAGCCAAGCGACCGTGCGCTCCAGGAAGCGCGGGTCCCACAGGTCGTCGTCATCGTGGAGGACGACGAACTCGCTCCCGTCGGCCGCCGCGACGCCGGTGTTCGCGGCGACGCACCGCCCGCCCGGTGCGGCGGTGTCGATCAGTCGGGAATCGACGCCGGCGGTGGACACGATCTGCGCGGCCACGGCGCGGTCGCCGCCGTCATTGACGACGACGATGCCGACGTCATGGAAGGTCTGTGCCGAGATGTCAGCGAGAGACCTCGTCAAGAACTCCGGTCGGTTCTTCGTCCGCACGATCACGGTGACACGAGGAGGCATGACTTACACCCTAGAACCGCGCGCGTCCTCGCGCGTCCTCACAGGTCGGCGTGCAGCTGCCAGACCCGCTCGGCCGCGCTGAGCCAGGAGAAGGCGCGTCCGCGGTCGGCGGCGAGCACGGCCTGCCGCTCGACGACGGCCGTCGACGACAGCAGGCCCGCGAGCGCGTCCGCGAAGGCGCCCTCCTCGTCCGCCGGCACCAGCACGCCGCCGTCCCACACGATCTCGCGGTGCGTCGGCGAGTCCGCGGCGATGACGGGCACGCCGACGGCGAGCGCCTCGACGACCCGCCACGGGAAGCCCGCGAGCCGGCTCGGCGCCAGCAGCGCGACGGCGCCCCCGAGGACGGCCGCACGATCGGCATCCTCGAGCGTCCCTCGCACGTGCACGCGGCCCTCCGCCAGGCCGGACGCGGCGGCGAGGTCGGCGAGAGCGGGCTCCGCGCCCTCGGGGGCGTCGAGCACGACGACGGGCAGGTCGGCTCCCGAGGTGGCGATCGCCGTGAAGGCGTCGGCGAGACCCGCGGATGCCGCCGCGGAACCGGACACGACGAGGCACCCGTCCGGGATGTCGAGCGCGCGGCGTCGACCCACCTCGTCGGTGGGCACGGCGAAGCGCGCGGGTGCGGCGCCGGCGATGACGCGGAGGCGGTCGCCCAGGGGGGCGATCTCCGCGAGCCTCTCCGCCATCGCGTGAGTGGGCACCACCACGGCGTCGGCATGCTTGACGGCGCGCTTGAGCATCGCCCGATGCCACGCGACGGCGGGACGCGACATCTCCGCGGCGCGCTCCCACGCGGCGAGGTCCCACATCGTGACGACCGTCTGATCGTTCTCGTGCACCCGATCGTGCTTCACCAGGGGCGCGAGGGAGGTGGGCGAGTGGATCATCCCTCCCCCGATGCCCGGTGCGATCCCGAGCTGCCAGGAGGCGGCGAGCTCACGGCGCGGCAGCGACGCGCGCGTGACGTCGACGAGGCCGGGAACGGCGGCCCCCAGCGCGGCGGACGCGTCGGGAACCGACGGCACGATCGCGGCGACGTCGCACCCCGACGGCGCGGTCGCCACGAGCGCGCGGGCGATCTCGCGGGTGGCGATCGCGAGATCGGCGTCGGTCGCGGCGACGATCTGATCCAGCACCAGGCGGAGGGTGGCGGTCATGACCTCAGCCCTCGGGGGTCGGCGTGGGCGCGGGCGGGTAGAGCGCCTGCTGGATGAGGTCGCGCACGTGCGCGTACTCGTCGGCCGTCGGCTCGTCCGTGTCGATGCCGGCGCCCTCGGGCGTCAGTTCGAGCGTCTGCACGGGCTGCTCCTTCGCCTTGACGCCGAGCTGCACCAGATACCCCAGCATCGAGTCGGGGATGTCGGTCTTCACGAGGTCCTCCCCCGCCGCGGCGACCGCCTGGAAGCGGCTGAGGACGTTCGCGGGGTTCGCCTGCGCCAGGATCGCCTGCTGCAGCTCCCGCTGACGGCGCATGCGGTCCCAGTCGCTCGTGGTGTACCGCGACCGCGCGTACCACTGCGCCGTGTCGCCGTCCATGTGCTGCGCTCCGGCCTCGATCCAGCCGATCGCCCAGTCCTCCGCCGGCTCCCCCTCGTAAGTGGGACCGCCGCCCTTGGGCAGCCGCTCCTGGACGGTGATGTCCACGCCGCCGAGTGCGTCGACGATGTCGGCGAACCCCTTCATGTCGACGAACACGTAGTACGGGATCTGGATGCCGAGGATGCCCTCCGCGGCATCCTTCGTCGCCTCGATGGCGGGGGTGGAGCTCTGCGCGGCGGCGTCGGGGTAGATCTCCGCGCCTGCGTCGGGCTGGCAGATCTCGACGGCGTTCATGAGCTGGTTGATGCCCGGGCCCCAGCCGCACGTCTGCGAGGGGTGGCCCTCGAACCCGTCGGGATAGCGGTCGTGCATGGGTCCGTCGGCGAACGGCGCGTAGGCGAGGTCGCGCGGGATGCCGGTGATGTGCACGGCGCCGGTCTCGGCGTTGACCGAGACCACCGAGATGCTGTCGAATCGCATCGAATCGCGCCCCAGGCCGCTGTCGGCGCCGAGGAGCAGGAAGTTGTAGTACCCGTCGGAGGGCGGCACCGGCGGGGCGTTGTTCGTGAAGATCGACGCGATCGCCTCGCGAGCCGGAGCCAGCAGCTGCTGCGCGGCGTACACGGCGCCGCCGCTGCCGACGACGAGGCTGAGGATCGCGAGCGCCGCGACGATCGGCCGCGAGCCGCGGCGGACGTTCACCAGCCGAATCAGCCGGAGCGTGTCGATCGTGAGCACGACCCACAGCACGGCGTACGCCAGGAGCACGAGCTGGATGACGAGCAGCGCGAACCCGTTCGTGCCGATCGTGAAGAGCAGCGACGGCCAGATCAGCGCGGCGACGCCGGCGAGCACGACGACCACCCACATGAGCAGGGTCGCCGTCAGGCCCACCCGCCCGAGGCGCCGGCTGCCGGCGAGGGCCTGAGCCGAGCCGGGCAGGAGGAAGTTGAGGGCCAGGAGCCACCAGGCGCGCCGCGTCATGACCTGCGGCGAGCGGGTGTCGGGGCGACGCATCGGCTGCTCGCCGACGATCACGCCTCCCCCGGCACCGCCTCCCGCGCCACGGGGCGGACGCGGCGGGGCGGCGATGCTCACAGCGATTCCTTCAGACGCAGGTTCTTCTCCTCGACCTGCTCCTCGAGGGTCCGCGCGTACTGCTCGACACGGTCGGCCAGTCGCGGGTCGGACGAGCCGAGGATGCGGGCCGCGAGCAGTCCGGCGTTCTTGGCGCCGTTGATGGACACGGTCGCCACCGGGATGCCCGCGGGCATCTGCACGATGCTGAGCAGGGAGTCCAGCCCGTCGAGCGTCGCGAGCTGCACCGGCACACCGATGACGGGGAGGGAGGTGACCGACGCCAGCATGCCGGGCAGGTGCGCCGCGCCGCCGGCTCCGGCGATGATCGCGCGGAGGCCGCGGCCGCGCGCCTCACGGCCGTACCGCAGGAGCTTGTCGGGCGTGCGGTGGGCCGAGACCACCTCGACCTCGTGCGGGATCGTGAACTCGCTGAGCACCTGCGAGGCGTCGCTCATGACCCGCCAGTCGGAGTCCGACCCCATGACCACGCCGACGAGAGGGGATGCCGAGGAATGCAGGGGTCTTGTCACCCGACAAGGCTATGGCGGCACCCTGGAAGAACCCCGGAACGCCACGCTCGAGAGCCGTCGGTGACGAGCGTCGGAGTCATGCCCTCATGCCCGTCGACATCACCCGCGAGCACGCCCATGCCCACCGATGGTCCGACGTTCGTCACGCAGCAACCGCCGACCCACCCCCACGATCGGGCGCGGGCCGGAGGGCGGAGGGGCGCGTCAGTCGATGAAGAAGGCCGCCGCCGCGCGGGCCTCGTACACCACGGCATCGAGATCGTCGCCGACGGCGTTGACGTGCCCGACCTTGCGCCCGGGGCGGGGCGCCTTGCCGTAGGTGTGCACCTTCACAGCGGGATGGGCCTCGAGCACCGCGGGGAATCGACTCTCGAGCGTGTCGTGCTGCGGACCGCCGAGGATGTTCACCATGACCGCCCACGGCTGCCGCGGGGACGAGTCGCCCAGCGGAAGGTCGAGGACCGCGCGCACGTGCTGCTCGAACTGTCCGGTGACGGCGCCGTCCTGGCTCCAGTGGCCGCTGTTGTGCGGGCGCATCGCGAGCTCGTTGACCAGCAGCCGCTCGTCGGTCGTCTCGAACAACTCGACGGCGAGCATGCCCGTCACGCCGAGACCCTCCGCGATCGCGGTTCCGATCTCGGCCGCGACCTCGGCCAGACGCGCGCCGCCGCGCGGGGCGGGCGCGATCACCTCGGCGCACACGCCGTCGCGCTGCACCGTCTCGACCACGGGATAGGCGAGCAGCGCACCCGACGGTCGTCGCGCCACCTGCTGGGCGAGCTCGCGGGAGAAGTCCACGAGCTCCTCCGCCAGCAGCGCGCCGCCATCGAACCAGTCCGCGACCTCCGCCGGGTCGCTGACGACGCGCACGCCCTTGCCGTCGTAGCCGCCCCGGGGCGTCTTGACGACGGCGCGGCCGCCGTGGGCGTCGAGGAACGCCCGCAGCGCCTCGGCATCGGCCACGGCCGCCCAATCGGGCTGCGGCATCCCCAGCTCGTCGAGGCGGGCACGCATCGCGAGCTTGTCCTGCGCGAACTGCAGCGCGTCGGGCCCGGGGTGCACGCGCACACCGTCGTCCACGAGCGCGCGCAGCACCTCCTGGGGAACGTGCTCGTGATCGAAGGTGAGCACGTCCACGTCGCGCGCGAACGCCCGCACGGTCTCGAGGTCGCGGTAGTCGCCGGTCGCGGTCGCGGCGATCGCGGCGGCCATCCCGGGCTCCTCGGCGAGCACCCGCACCTGCACGCCCAGCTCGACGGCCGGCGCGATCATCATCCGCGCCAGCTGACCGCCGCCGACGATTCCGAGGGTGAGTGCCATGGTGCTCCCTTTCGTCCGCTCCATCTTCTCAGGTCGGCGAGAGGGCGCTCCGCCACCGCGGCCGCGCCGTCCGCCCGCCCGCCGGCCGGGCCGTACGGGGCTACGGAAGCGGGGGCGGGTCCGGGATGACCGTGGTCGCGGCGTCCCACCGAGCGTCGCGATGGGCCAGGATCTGGCTCACCTCGACCTGGTCGGACAGCGCCTCGTGCAGGAGGCGGACCGCGGGGACGTTCACGAGCCGAAGGGGCTCGTCGACGCCGTTGGAGAGCACCAGCGTTCCGGCGCCCCACAGCCGCTGCAGCGGACCCCGGCGCTCCGCGATCGTGTAGCCGCGCGCGTGCAGGAGCTCACGCCGGCGCTGGCCGAAGGTCCCGGACTGCTCGACGACGCGCCGCGTCGTGACCGTGTAGGTGTGCGACAGCCACCGCAGGTACGGGAGGACGACCAGCAGGAGGACGACGGCGCCCGCCGCCGCCCACAGCATCCAGTCCTCGAACGGAGCGGGGAGATTGCCCGTGAAGTAGCCGACGGCTCCGGCGGCGACGATGAGGACGAGCGCCGACCAGAACAGCCGGCGCGCGTGTCCGCGCACGCGCGCGATGCGGCGCTCGGGTGTCGGCGCGCCCGGCGCGGGCGTGGCGGGTCGCCCGGGGTACGCGGTCGGCGAGGTCACGCTCTCATTGTGCCGGTCACCGCGCCGAAACGGGGCGTGACCGGGCCGAGGTCCGCGATTCGCCCGCCGCCGGCGCGATCAGCGCACGTGCACGACGTCACCGGCGCCCACGACGCTCTCCGGGCCGTCGTCGGTCGCGACGACGAGCCGACCGTCGGCGTCCAGCCGCGCGGCCGTGCCTTCGATGACCCCGCCGTCGGGCAGCGAGACGGTCACCCGCGTGCCGAGCGTGCCGCAGCGCGCGACGACGTCGGAGGCCACCGCGGCTCCCCCGCCGACGGCCAGGCGGGCGATGCGGTCGCGGAGCGCGTCGAGGAACGCCGCGACGAGCCGGTCCTCGTCGGCGACGGCCCGCAGGGCGGCGAACGAGGTCGCCGTGGGCACGGGCAGCTCCGCCTCGGACATCGTCGTGTTCACACCGGCGCCGACGACGACCGTGTGCGGATCCGAGGGAACGACCTCGACGAGGATGCCGCAGATCTTGCGGCCGTCGACGAGCACGTCGTTCGGCCACTTCACCGCGACGTCGTGGGCGGGCAGCTGGGCGGCGATCGCGTCGACCATCGCGGCGCCCGCGACGAGCGGGATCCAACCCCGGTCGTGCACGGCGACGGCGCCGACGCGCAGCAGCACCGACACCGCGAGGGCCGATCCGGGGGGCGTCACCCAGGTGCGGCTGAGCCGGCCGCGGCCGGCGCGCTGGTCGCGGGTGAGCAGCACCGACAGGTGCGGATGCCCGTCCGGATCGTCCTCGGCATCGCGGACGAGCTTGGCGTTGGTGGAGTCGACGGTGTCGATGACGTGAACGCGGGGCGAGACAGCGGCCGTCAGGGGATAACCCTCGGTGGGAATCGACATAGCGTCACCCTACGCCGCACCCGCGAGGCCGGACGGCGCGTCGTTCCGCGGCATCCCACAATCGAATCGCCGTCTCGTTGTGAGCGTCCCCCAACCGACGCACGGGGGCGGTCGCTAGGGTGGGAGGCGTGCCAGAGCAGCCAGACGAAACCGTGCAGCCAGACCACTCCGCGCAGCCCGACCTGTCGACGACGGCCGGCAAGATCGCCGACCTCCGCGCCCGCTACCAGGCGGCCGTCGTGGATGCCGAGGCCACCGCGCGCGACAAGCAGCACGCGAAGGGCAAGCTCACGGCGCGCGAGCGCATCGAGATGCTCGTGGACCCCGGGACCTTCGTCGAGTTCGACGAGTACGTGCGTCACCGCACGACGGCCTTCGGCATGGACCGCTCCCGCCCATACGGCGACTCGGTGGTGACCGGCGTCGGCACGATCCACGGCCGCACGGTCGCCGTCTACGCGCAGGACTTCACGACCTTCGGCGGGTCGCTCGGCGAGGTGGCCGGCGACAAGATCATCAAGATCATGGAGTTCGCGCTGCGCGGCGGCATGCCCATCATCGGCATCCTCGACTCCGGCGGCGCCCGCATCCAGGAGGGCGTGGTCGCCCTCGGCAAGTACGGCGAGATCTTCCGCCTGAACACGGCGGCCTCCGGCGTCATCCCGCAGATCTCGATCATCATGGGCCCGGCGGCCGGCGGCGCGGTGTACTCCCCCGCGCTCACCGACTTCGTCGTCATGGTCGACAAGACCAGCCAGATGTTCGTGACGGGTCCCGACGTGATCAAGACGGTCACGGGCGAGGACGTCGGCATGGAGGAGCTCGGCGGCGCCTACACGCACAACACCCGCTCCGGCGTGGCGCACTACCTGGCCGAGGACGAGGACGACGCGATCGACTACGTCCGCTCGATGGTCGGCTTCCTGCCCGACAACAACATGGCCGAGATCCCCGTCTACGAGAACGAGTTCGAGTGGGAGACCACCGACGCCGACCGGACGCTCAACACGGTCGTGCCCGACTCCCCCAACCAGCCGTACGACATCCACCAGGTGATCTCCCACATCGTGGATGCCGGGGACTTCCTCGAGGTGCAGCCGCTGTTCGCGCCGAACATCGTCATCGGCCTCGGCCGTGTCGAGGGCCGCACCGTCGGCATCATCGCCAACCAGCCGTCGCAGATGGCCGGCACCCTGAACATCGAGGCGGGCGAGAAGGCGAGCCGGTTCGTCCGCTTCTGCGACGCGTTCTCCATCCCGATCCTCACCCTCGTCGACGTCCCGGGCTACCTGCCCGGCACCGACCAGGAGTGGACCGGCGTCATCCGCCGCGGCGCCAAGCTGCTGTACGCGTACGCCGAGGCGACCGTCCCCCTCGTCACGGTCATCCTGCGCAAGGCCTACGGCGGCGCCTACATCGTGATGGGCTCCAAGCAGCTGGGCGCCGACGTCAACCTCGCCTGGCCGACCGCCGAGATCGCCGTCATGGGCGGTCAGGGCGCCGTCAACATCCTCTACCGCGGCGAGATCCGTAAGGCGGAGGAAGCCGGCGAAGACGTCGCGGCGGTGCGTCAGCGCCTCGCGAACGAGTACACCTACAACGTCGCGTCGCCGTTCCTGGCCGCCGAGCGCGGCGAGCTCGACGGCATCATCGAGCCCGCCCAGACCCGCGTCGCGGTCGCCAAGGCACTGCGGTCGCTGCGCGGGAAGCGGGCCAGCCTGCCCGCGAAGAAGCACGGTAACATCCCGCTATGACCGCGTCCGCCACGCCGCCGCCGAGCGCGGCCGCCGCCGGTGCGGATGCCGTGCGCATCGATGTCCGCCGCGGCGACCCCACCCCGGAGGAGCTGGCCGCCGTGCTCGCGGTGGTCACCGAGGCCTACGAGCGCGAGGCCGCCGACGCCGTCGCCGACGAGACCCCGCGGCGATCGGCCTGGGAGCTCTCGGCCCGGAACCTGCGCGCGCCCCTGCGGCGCGAGACCGGCTGGGGACGCTTCGCGGGCTGACCCGCTGTCTTTGTCCCCCAAAATACCTACAGACACAGCTTCTCGGAGCCGGAAGAATCGATATCGCTGGAACGCTTCTGCGTTCGGTCGGTTCCGCTTGATGAGCGGATCGGCCCTTCGCGAGTCGGTTTTCGGGTAACCACTCGCATGGCGAGGGGCGGGCGGCTTCGCCGCCCCTCGCCTCCTCTTCCTCTCGAGCCGCTCTCTCGGGGCGCCTTTCTCGGGCTGCTGTCTCTGGCCGCCGGCCTCACCCGCGGCGCGGGATCTCGCTCCAGAGGTCCACCTGGTCCTCACCGTCGTCGGACGGGGTCCGTCCCACGACGGTGACGGCGATCTCCTCGTGCGCGGACGCGCGCACGTAGACGCGTTCCGAGTCGGCATCGGCCAGCACCTCCGCCAGGCGTGCACGGATCACCGCGCGCTCGGCGGGCGACAGCCCGTCCAACCCGCCCTCGTCCAGCACCGAGACGATGGTCCCGCGCTCCCGGGCGGCGGACAGGGCGGCGCGGACGGCCTCGTCCAGCAGCGCCGACCCGCGAAGCTCGTCGCGCAGCGCCTCCTCCGCGATACGGGCCGCTCGTCGCTCGCCCTCCGTCAGGCGCCCCCGGGTCTCGATCGTCCGGGTGAGCACGGGCCCCGCCAGCGCGAGCGCGCGCTGCACCTGCGTGCGCCGCTCGCGCCGCGTCCCCTCCTGAGCCGCGAGCCATTCGGACGCCGCGCGCTGCAACGCGGTCAGTTCCGCCGTGTCGGATGCCGCGCGGTCGACGAGCCAGGTCAGCAGCTGCGCCACCCCCACCCACAGCACGGCGCCCACGACGCCGAGCGCCAGCGCGTCGACCGGCCCGATCCACAGGGCCGCCTCCGCGGCCAGCAGGATCACGCCGACCCACGCGACCCACGGACGTCGGCGCACCATGACGATGGCCAGCAACGCCCCGACCGCCCCCACGCTCCAGGTGCCGATGTCGGTGCGTCGCGCCTCCATCCCCACGGCGACCCAGCTCGCGTTCGGCACGAGCACCGCCGTCGCCAGCGCCAGCACCGCGGCCCATGCCGGCAGCACCGAGCGGTGTCCGAGGTCGCCGGTGATCGGGTCTCGTCGCGACGGCTTGGATCCGGAGTTCCAGAAGACGCACACCCAGGTGGTCGCGAGGTAGAGCGCCACGGCGACCAGCTGCACCGCGACGTGCGGCGGCGGGCTCGACCACAGCACGGCGCCCGCGGCGAGGTAGGAGGTGAAGGCGATCGCGAGCACCGAGAGCGTGGCGCGCACCCGCAGGTTCATCGCGGGTACTCCCAGTCGAGGGTGACGACGGTTCCGGCGGCGGTGGTCCGGACGCGGGCCCGGCCGCCGACGGCGGCCATCCGCGCGACGATCGATCCGCGGATGCCGAGGCGGTCGTCGGGGATGGCGGCCGGATCGAAGCCCGGTCCGCGATCGACGATCTGCACTCGCACACGAGCGGCATCCGCGCGCAGCGACACCTGCAGCCCGCGCCCGTGGGCGTGGTCGATCGCGTTGCTCACCGCCTGCGTCGCCGCGAGCACGAGCGCCCGGGCCACCCGCCCCGGCAGCACCGGGGCGTCGGCGGCGACCTCCCCCGCGACCGGGGCGGCCCCGTCGAGCTCGGCGACCACGGCGCGGAGGGTCGCGGCGACCGCGGCGGCCGCGACGGGCTCGTCGGGACCCTCGCCGGAGTCCTGGTCGGTGTTGGCGAGACGGGTCAGCGCCTCGCGCGCCATCGCGGCGGCCAGCGCCTCCTCGCGCGGTGTGCCGGCGCGCTCGGCGGCGATGAGGGCGGCCAGCACGCTGTCGTGCATGAGGGCGGCGACGGCCACCCGTTCGGTCTCGGCCGCGTTGGCCGCGGCGGCCTCGGCGTAGGAGGCGACCGCGTCGCTGCGGGCGCCGTCGATCCCCACGGCCACGCTGCGCAGCAACCAGCCGAGCGTGATCACGACGGCGGCCAGGATGGCCGCGAAGACGGCGTCGCGCACGACGTCGACGGTCTGTGCGGCGTCGGCGCCCAGCTGCGTCACGCGCGCGATCGCATAGAGCAGCGGCACGAGGGCCGCCCAGACGATCTGCACGGGCAGCCGGAAGGCGAGGACGGCGGCGGAGGTCGCGACGTTCAGGAGGTACCAGATCCACGGCGCACCCGCCGCCTCCTCGGCACGGCCCTGCGTCACCAGCGGCCAGCACAGCAGCGCGACCGCGAACACGACCGCGAAGACGCCCGCCGCGGTGCGCACCCCCACTCCGGCGACGCACGCCGCGATCATCACCCCGAGCGGGATGAAGACGGCCAGCAGCAGCGGCAGATGGGCGGCCGGATTCTCCTGACGGGAGGCGAGGGCGTTCAGGAACGACTGCGCCCCCAGCACGGCGCACCCCAGCGCCACCACGACACGGATGATCCGCTCGACCCGCGCCTGCGTGAAACGCTCGGCGCCGGCCGCGATGTCGCCGAGCGGGCGACGCACCGCCGGATCGACGGCGATCGGCGGCACACCGGCCGGTGACGACCCGTCAGTCGCCACCGGCGCCCGCTCCGGCGTGGCCGGGCATGAGGCCGTCTTCCATCGCTCGGCGCAGGAGATCGACCTTCGTGGGTGCGGGACGGCCGACCTCGACGTACTTCACGCGCACCCGCGTGATGTTCTCCTTGGCCGTGGAGTAGGCGATGCCGAGACGGTCGGCGACCGCCTTCAGCGGAAGGCCGGCGGCGTACAGGCGCAGGACGTCGCGCTCGCGCTTGGAGAGCTGGGCGTCGGCGAACGCGCGGTCGCCGTCCACCGCGCTCGCCCACTCCACGTTGTCGAGCGCCTCTCCGCGCGCCACCGTGCGGATCGCCGCGATGACGTCGTCGATGCGGGACGCCTTGCTGATGACGCCGGCGGCGCCGGCGGCGAGCGCCTCGCGCACGGCCCCGGGACGGTCGGCGACGCTGTGGATCAGCACGGGCGAGCCGTCGGCGACGAGACTGGAGACGTTCTCCGTGACGGTCGTCCCGTCACCCAGGGTCAGATCCAGCACGACGATGTCGGCGGGGGCCGCTCCGGATCGCTGCCGCCATTCCAGGTAGGCGCGCACACTGCTGCCGGAGAACACGACGTCCTTGGTCACGGCGCGTGCACACGCGGCCTCGAGCCCGAGCCGCACGGACTCGTGGTCGTCGATGAGAGCCACACGCGTCATGGGGTCAGCCTAACCATGACGCGTGGCGCCGACATCCGCCGAACGGGTGAGTTCCGCGGCGCCGTCGGCTCACTCGGCGCGTTGCAGGACCGCCACCGCTTCGACGTGATGCGAGTGCGGGAACAGGTCGCGCGCCTCGATGCGACGCGGCTCGTAGCCGTGCTCGCGGAAGCTGCCGAGGTCGCGCGCGAGGGCGACCGGATCGCAGGCGACGTACACGACGGATGCCGGGGCCAACGCCGCGATGCCGTCGACGACCGCGCGGCCCGCTCCCGCCCGCGGCGGATCGAGGAGGATGACGCCGCGGCTCAGCCGCGCGCGCTCGGCGGCGCCGGCGTCGGCGTTCAGCCGGGCGAGGAAGCGGTCGGTCCGCGCCGTCTCGGCGCGCGCACCGACCCAGTCGGCGAGGTTCTCGCCGGCGTGCTCGGTCGCGCGCGGATCGGATTCCACCGAGGTCACCCGGGTGGCGGCGCCGCCGAGCTCGCCGAGGGTGGCGGCGAAGAGCCCGACGCCGCCGTAGAGGTCCAGATGCTGGGCGGTGTCGTCGATGCCGCCCAGCTCTCGCAGCGCCTCGGCCACGACGGCGGTCAGGGTGTGCGCCGCGAGGCGGTGCACCTGCCAGAATCCGCCCGCGTCGACGCGGAAGCGCCGTCCGGCCGCCTCCTCCCAGACCACCTCGGCGGCGGCATCCGCCCGGCCGGGGCCCGCGGAGGCAGACGCTCCGGCGCGGTTGCGGCCGCGACCCCTCCCGCGTCCGGCGCGTTCCGCTTCGGGACGCGGCACGATCCGCACCCGCCCGTCGGCGGGCTGGACGAGGTCCACCCGACCGGGCTGCGCGGTCAGCTCCCGCGCGGCGCGCGCGATCTCCGCCGTCGCCAGCGGCAGGTCGTCGACCGGCACGACGCGGTGGCTGCGCGCCGCGTAGGGTCCGACGCGTCCGTCCGCGTCGACGTGCAGGCTGACCCGGGTGCGCCAGCCGGTCGCATCCTCCGACTCCGCGGCGAGCACCTCGCCGTCCGCACCGTGCAGCGCCGCCGCGCCCGAGACGGCCACCTCGGGACCGGTCAGCCCGCCGAAGCGCTCGAGGGCGTCGCGGAGCACCTGCTGCTTCAACGCGCGCTGGCGCTCGAGGGTGATGTGGCCGAAGTCGGCACCGCCGGGGCGCAGGTCGGGGTCGACGTCCAGGTCGGCCGCCGCCCAGACGTGGGCGCGCCGATCCGGCGAGGCGTCGAGCACCTCGACCGTGGCCGCGCGCCAGAACGACGACTTCGCGGTGTCGGTGAGACGGGCGCGCACCCGTTCGCCCGGGATGGCGTCGGCGACGAACACGACGCGTCCCTCGTGGCGGGCGACGAACACACCGCCGTGCGCCACGTCGGTGATGTCGAGGTCGATGAGGTCGCCGGAGTCCATCCTCCGATGCTGTCACGTCGGCCGAGCCCACGCCGACCGACGGTGACGATCGTCGGATTCTTGTCCGTCCTCCGGCGCTCGGCCGCCCGTCCGGCTCGCGCGCAGCGGAAACTCCGACGTTCGTCACGCGCGGGGGCGTGCGGATGCCGGCGGGGGCAGGGCAGGGG